>JAFGVO010000201.1 GCA_016937935.1 Deltaproteobacteria bacterium
AATGACACCAGATGGAATGCTGGAGCGGGTATTGGTCTCGAATTTAGAATCTCTCCGGAACGTCTCAAGAGAAAAGGTATGACAAAATTTAACTTTGGGGGCGAAATAGGTGTTGGCTTTATAAAAAGGGGCACTGCAGAATTCAAACCAAAACTCTCCGGAGGAGATGAATATTCTATAAAAGATATCAACACAGCCAGCTTTGGAACATTTAATGCCTCCGGAGTAACTATGGATATGGGATTAATTTTAAGCTTTTTTTAATCGATTTTCCCTTCCCGCTGATATATCTGTTCATACCTGATACTGATTACCACAATAAAAACCGTCTGGTGAAATTAATGAGCGCACTATTTTTTGAAGATTTTGAAACAGATAAATCATACATTACAGATTCAAAAGTGATTACGGATAAACATATTATGGAGTTTGCTGCTCTTACCGGTGATACCAACCCCATTCATTTAAAGAAAAGTGAAAATGATAAAAATATAGTTCATGGTATGCTTTCAGCCTCAATTTCCACAGGTCAAATATCATCATTAAACCTCACAAAAGGCACAATCATTGCTTTAATTGAACAAAACATCCTCTATCTGAAACCTGTTTTTCCAGGTGACACTGTACATACTGTAATGAAAGTGATAAATAAGCTGGCTACAAAAGATTCCAGACATGGAATTGTAGAATACAGTTATGAGCTTATAACCAACAATAACACTATTGCAATTAAAGGCACCAACAGAATATTGGTGAAAAAACGCAATAAAGAGCTTTAAAAAAACGGAGAAGACCATATGAAAAGACTACAGGATAAAGTGGCAATTATTACAGGAGCAGCAGCAGGAATCGGTAAAATCACAGCACAGCTTTTTGCAGATGAAGGTGCAAAAGTTGTCTGCTGCGACGTATCAGGGGAACTTGATAATACGGTTGCCGAAATTAAAAACAGCGGTGGTGAAGCAATTGCAGTTAAATGTAATGTTGCCAGCGATGAAGATGTTCAAAATATGGTAAAAACTGTTATGGATGCTTATGGAGCAATTGATATCCTTATTAATAATGCTGGAATTACCAGAGATCAGCTAACCCCCAGATTATCTGAAAGTGATTGGGATTTGGTAATGGATGTTAACCTTAAAGGTACATTTTTATGCTCCAAACACTGTCTTCGCAAAATGAAAAAAGGCAGCAAAATAGTAAATACCGCATCCATCTCAACTCTTGGCAACAAAGGACAGGCAAACTATTCAGCATCCAAAATGGGTGTTATCGGTCTTACCCGCACCCAGGCCCTTGAGTATGCGGCTAAAAAAATCTGTATTAACGCCATCGCGCCTGGAGCCATAGACACACCAATGCTTGCAGAAGTATCTGAAGAAGCTCGCAATGCAATGCTTAAAGCAATCCCCCTTGGAGAGTACATTCAGCCAATCGAGATAGCAAGAGCACACCTCTTCTTAGCCTCGGACGAAGCAAATTTCATCACCGGACAGTGTCTCTTCGTTGACGGCGGAATGAGCGTGGGAATATAATTTTCTCAACATTTTGCACAACAATCAAAACATCGTAAAAATAGTACCTGCTCCGCTTATTTTTTAACAAAAAACTATTTGATTAAAGCTCTCTGAAAAAGGCTTCGTGGAAGCGGGGTCTGAACTCTTTTATTTTACTGTTTTCACGGGTTGGGTAAACTCTGTTTGTTAAAAGTGAAATGACCGCATTTTTATCCGGATCTATCCATAAAGATGTTCCTGTAAATCCAAGATGTCCCACTGTATTTGAGCCTGCGCTATTTCCGGCTGAAGAACCTGTTTCACTTTTAAGATCAAACCCTAGCCCCCGGTCGCTTTTTCGTCGTGAAAAGGCTTTTTGTGCAAGCTTGCGTGAGATAATCCCTTTTCCATTAATGGCATCAAGCCAGGCCGTGCCAAATTTACAAATATCAGCTGCAGTTGAAAAGAGACCCGCATGACCGCAAACCCCTCCCATGGTCCAGCAGTTGTCATCGTGAACCTCACCAGTCAGAACTCTGTTTCGCCATGGACAATCTTCTGTTGAAGCAAAACTCACACTGGTATCCCCTGAAGGTAAACTCCCCACAGGAAAATATTTTGTATTGTTAAGACGGAGGGGCTCTGTTACAAAATTTTTAATAATCTCATCTAAGGGCAAATCTAAAATTCTGCTTAATATTTCACCTAACCCAATAAAACCTAAATCCGAATAAACAGCCTCAGTTTCAGATAATAAATTAACATCTTCCAGAAACACTTTTTTTAAAATTATTTCATAGGCTTTTTTCGAGCCTCTAATATCAGGCTCAATCTCTTCAAAAAAAGGGACCCAGGCTTTTAAACCTGTTTCGTGAGACAGTATTTTTTCAAAAGTGAATTCATTCCAAGTACAGCAAGCAGGAAGCTTAACTACATCACCAACTTGCGTATCAAGGGTAATTACCCCATTATCCACAAGTCTTAAAGTTGCCAAGGCAGTAAACAGTTTAGTCAAAGAGGCAATATCAAAAAGTGTATGTTCATCAACAAACGCACCATTTTTTACAATTCTGCCCGCAAATACATTTCCACTAATTGGCAAACTGCCCGAATTATGAAAGTAATAGGAAGCACTGGCCCCGCTAAACACTGCATTATCAACCCCTTGTTGAAGAATTTCACTTAATTTTTGATAAATCATCTCTTGCATATTACTTTTATAACCTATAACAATTCAAAATTGAAAGAATCTTGATTTCTGCTTTTAAGTAAGCATTAAAAATTAAAGGATCATTTTATGAGTATTACCCAGAGTTTTAAAAGTTTTGCCCTGTTGGGTGCAGAGTGGGTTATGTGGATTCTTATTATCCTCTCACTTATTTCTGTAACAATAATGATTGAACGCGCCATCTATTTTTTTAGAAAACAGCCTGATGTAAATGAAATCATTCAGAAAGTTAAAGAGAAAATTGCAAATGGCAAAGGTTTTAAAGATGCCGGAGAGTATCTTAATTCAATAAAAGGAATTGCTCCTGTAATTGCAGCCAGTGCTCTAAGTGATGCTGAAAAGGGAATCAATGCAGTTGAAGAAACAGCACAGAGTTCAAGAATTCGTGAAAAAATGAAACTTGAAAAGAACCTGGCGTTTCTTGGTACTGTTGGGAACAATGCACCTTTTATCGGACTTTTCGGAACTGTAATTGGAGTTATTCAGGCTTTTCATGATCTCTCATTAAATTCTACAGGTGGAGCTTCAACTGTAATGTCAGGTATTTCCGAAGCCCTTGTTGCAACTGCAATAGGGCTCCTTGTGGCCCTTCCGGCAGTTGTTGCCTACAATACGTTCAGTCGCAAAATCAAATCAATAATGGGTGACTCTGATGCACTATTGCACACCATTTTGTCTGAAATCAACAGCCAAAACAGTAAAAAATGAGGTTATGCAATGGCCCAGACATTTAAAGATGATGATGATGAAATAATCAGCGATATTAACATTACTCCGTTTGTAGACGTAACTCTGGTTTTATTAATCATATTTATGGTTACTGCCACATATATTGTGGCTCAGTCCATTCCACTCGATCTTCCTGAAGCCGCAACAGGTGAAGATATTGTTACAACATTAGCTGTTTCAATTACAAAAGATGGAGATCTCTATCTGGATGGATCGAAAACATCTGAACCTCTTTTAAAAACATCCATTACTGATGCTCAAAAAACCAACGAAGATGTAAGAGTTGTAATTGCGGCAGACAAACAGGTATCCCATGGAAAAGTAGTACACATTATCGACGTGGTAAGACAACTAGGGATCTCTAAATTTGCCATAAATATAGATGCACCCCAAAAAGACGAAAAACAATAACTTCAATCCCGGTTTTTATGCTTAAGAAAAAAACAGTACGAAACAATCTCTCCCTGATATTATCCATAATAATTCATGGACTGCTGATTCTTGCTATTTTATCAATTCCAAAACAGAACCAAAAAATCTGGGACACAATTGACATGGAAGTTGTTAAAAAAAAACCTGAGCCGGAACCGGAACCGGAACCGGAACCCGAAAAAATACCCGAACCAATACCTGAACCCGAAAAAATACAAAAAGTAATAGTTAAAAAAGAACCTGTAAAAAAGATATTAGAACCGGAACCTCCTCCACCTGAAGCACCAGCGCCACCTGAAGCAAAAGAGGCTCCACCGGTTTTCGATCTTGGAGACAATACTTTTGCAAAAAACAGCGGTCAAGGTGCATCCTGGAATCTCAACAGATCTGAAGGAAACACCAAATTTGCAGCAGTGGCAAAACCCTCCCAACCCGGAGTCAGAGGAACCGCCCCAAAACGCGACGCTACAGGAAATGGAAAAGCAGGAAACGGATTTCAACCGGTCCCTTCAAAAGACTGGTCCAGACGCCCTGAGCCAATTGGTGATCCATCAGATAAACCACCCTACCCCTTTGAAGCAAAACGTGAAGGCATTGAGGGTAAAGTCCGGCTTCAAATCTTTATCGGAAAAGACGGATCCGTTAAAAAAGTCAGAATAATAAGTGACCCCGGCGGCGGACTGGCAGATGTCTCAAAAAAACATGCTATGAATAAAAAGTGGAAGCCTGCCCTTAATAAAGAGGGCAACCCTGTGGATACAATAATTGTATGGACATACACTTTTTTACTGGACTCCTGATTTTAGATACATCATTTTTTTTATCAAATATTAAAAGTTAATTGACTAAACCCCATTATAGGAGTTTATTACTTATGTACATTTCTGCTCGAATAATGTATATTTCTAATCAAAGGAGACATTTATGAACATTAAATCCAAGGCACCGCTTCTTAGCATACGTGAAAAGTTTGGTTATAGTCTGGGAGACTTTGCATCCGACCTCTTTTTTATGCTTTTCATTTACTACGGACTTTTCTTCTATACAGATGTATTTGGAATACCCGCATCAGCAGTAGGAACAATGTTTCTTGTAACAAAACTGTGGGACTCGATAAATGACCCGATGATGGGACTTATTTCAGATCGTACAGAAACCAAATGGGGGAAATTCAGACCATGGCTTTTATGGATGTTTTTACCCTTTGGTATTTTTGGGGTACTTGCATTTTCATCTCCCGAATTCAGTATTCCGGGTAAAATTGTTTATGCATACATAACATACACTCTCATGATGATGGTTTATACAGCAATAAACATTCCATACTCCGCATTGATGGGTGTTATGACACCAAACTCCAAAGACCGAACAAGTCTATCGTCTTTTCGATTTGCTGCAGCGTTTTCCGGTGGAATCTTTGTTAGTGGAATGACTCTTCCATTAATGGCATTTTACGGCGGTCATTCAAATGATATTATCAAAGCAGAACTTCATGCAGCCCAAAACAGTATTACAATAGTTGAAAAAGGCGAAGGTACTGTTCAGGCCAAGGTTACCTATAATACAAAACATGATGAGCGTCTTGCTGAAAAAGCTGGCTGGCTGATGACATTTCAGTCAATGTTTGAAGACACAGAACACATAGATAAAACAACAACTATCTGGGTAAAACCCAAAGCAGCACTTCTTGATCAAATCTTTTATACCGAAACAGGACGCGCAAAAGGTATTACAGCTCTTCTTGATCAGGACCGGGATCTTGTTTTATCCACACTCCTGAAACTAAACCCTGATAAGAATAAAATTGAAGAACATCTTATAGATACTATTACTGATCGTCATGCTCCACGAGGTACAGAGCAGATAAAGGCAACATCTGTAAGTCAGATAAGCTGGGAAACAATTTCCGCATATATCAATCCTTCTAAAAATGAATTCATTCAGTGGGTATTAGACGAAAACAAAGATGTCCTGATGGCTGCATGGCAAAAGAACGAGAGTAACACTGATACAATCAAAGAAAATCTGGGAGATCCTGAAATTCTGGCCTCTGCCATCAAAAAATCATTTGATAAAGTCAGCGTTCCAGAGCTTTTAGCCAAAGCAGATAATGAGCACGTAGGGATGTCATTAGCCTGGATTGATAAAGATGTACTTTTCAAATCAATGATGGGTATCAAAACCGGAACAACTAAAGCCATGGAACTGTCAATGGACGGAAATTTTTATCTGGCAAAAGGTTTTGGACAAAAAGTAATCAATTTAAAAGATATCTTTGATGACACTTCCGGTGATGATGAAGCAGCCGGGGGAGAAGAGGGTGAAGAAGAGACCGCTAAGGTTGACTGGAGCAAACCACCCTTAAAACTTGATGTTATTGAGCCTCAACACGGTTTCCAGCTTACAATTGGAACATTTGCACTTATATCAATGACATTCTTCCTTATAGTTTTCTTCTCAACAAAAGAGAGAGTTCATCCTCCAAAAGAGCAAAACACATCAGTGATGAAAGATCTCAAAAATGTGTTTACCAACAAACCATGGATTATCGTTGGTATTATGAGCATGTTTACTCTGGCTCAATTCTGTATTTATGGTGGTGCCATTATGTATTACTTTAAATACTTTGTTAAAATACCTGCCCTTGGGGGAGGATTCATGCTTGCAGGTACAATAAGCAATCTGTTTGGTGTATTCCTGACAGATCCTATGACCAAACTTCTTGGAAGCAAAAAAAGGGTCTACCTTGTAAATTCATTGCTGACCGTGCCTATTATGGGCGTTTTCTACTACCTGGGACCAAACGATATTGCAATTATGTTTATTCTTACATTTATTGGCGGCATTTTATCTGGTCCGCTTTCACCAATTGTATGGGCTATGTATGCAGATATTGCAGACTACTCAGAGTGGGAAACAGGAAAACGCGCCACAGGGCTATTCTTTTCAGCAGCCACATTTGCACAAAAAATGGGCTGGACATTTGGTGGCGCAGCAGCAGGCTGGATGCTTGCATGGTATGGCTTTGAAGCTAACATCGAGCAGAGTGCCGAAACAATTCACGGTATTAAAATGCTAATAAGCTGGATTCCGGCAGCTGGATGCTTCATCGCCGGAATTCTTGTTCTCTTCTATAAACTGGATGACAAAATGATGGTTAAAATTGAAAAAGAGCTAACTGAACGTCGTGAAAAAATAGAAGAAGATTCCGCCAAATCAGCAGTAGAACCAGCCTAATAAAAACCCAATTAACATTTATAATCAATCAGGATTGGCCTCCGTCCTGAAAAAGATTGGCCTCCGTCCTAAATTTGTTAGAAAAGTGATGGTATTGAAATTGCGGCAAGAATTCCAAGAGTTACCGGATTAAAATATCCCAGGGCAAGAAATGTCAGTTTATGTGAATATGCTGAAGATGAAGCTGTATAAATTCCATTTTTTTCTACTTTTAAGACAGAAGCCTGTGGAATATTACTATCCTTTAGCTGCTCATCTATAAGCGCTGAAACAAATTTTAATTTTTTTTCATTATGTAATGCCTCTTTTAATATTGAAGAGACAAACCCCGAAAACTCAGGAGAAATATATGACAAAGCATTTCCTTCATTAACCGGCAAATCCGCTACAGCAACCTGATATGATTTATCACCTGAAAGTTTATTATCAGTCCCGAGACATTTACTTAAAAATGCCGGTGTTGTTGCTATATAAATTCGATTAGTATCTTTATCCCTTTGCATAATGGGGCTGTAACTGCTCATATCTCCAGGAAACTCCTGCACGAGATGAATGCTCTGATATTTATCAAACTCTTTAATGCTGAACAGTCCTGAATCTTTTACCATTTCAATTAACTTTGGAACAATAAACCCCATATTATCAATTGAAATAACTGCATCCGTATAAGGAACTCTAAAATCCTCATCTGGAATAGTTATCATTTTTTCCTTATCCATCTTTACAGCAATCATTATTTTAGTATCGGCCTTTTCAATAATATCCATCGTACTAAAAAGCCCTGGAGCTATTGGCTCATTAAGTTTAGTCATAAGCTCATCAAATTCTTCACTACCTGGAACATCTTTAATAATTTCAATCATCATTTCAAAAAAAGTTTTTAAATTTATATCCTCTTCAAATGCAATGGAAACTCCATTTGGTGCAAATTCAGGCAATTCAAATTTATGTGGCTCATCACCTGCAATTGTTAAAAGCCCCTTTTTTTTACCTTCTACAGAAACAAATGATTTATTAATATATCTGTTATTCTTTTTAAAAGAGCTCAATCCTACAGCCATAACTTGAGACAGCCCAAGAGATGAAACTATTTTTTTCATATCAATTTTATCAGAAATATCTTCAGGTAACTCTCCGCTCTGTTTTAATGCTTTATCAGCAAAAGCGGCTACTTTATCTATGTCACCTTCAATATCCGTGTACATATAAACCTCTCCGCCCAAATCCAGATGAGATGAAACAGTATCAAAATGATTTGACCGCGCATTTGCCGGTGCCATTTGCACAGAGGTACAGCCTGAAAACAGAGACATTAAAAGAACACCAGTCATCAGTGATGTAATTTGAGAAAACTTTTTCATATTTATTACCTTTCATAATTATTTTTAAATTATCAGTCTACAAAGATATCACAGACGAGATTTTGATAAACAAATTTAAAATAATGAATTTATTATTTACCAAGACAAAAAGTTGAGAAAATTTTATCAAAAACATCACTCTGAGTATGTCGCCCCCATAAAGATGCAAAAGCGTCTCTGGCCCATCTTAATTCTGCAGTAACAAGTTCTAAATCTTTATTGTTTAAAAGAAGGTCTAACGCTTTTTCAATAAAGTCAGAGGTTTCAATTATTGATTCCTGTTGCCTAGAGGTTGTTAGAATAACATCCCCTGTATCACTAACCTTTAATAAATTTTCAATAGAATCCAATAAAACATTTAAATTTTCTCTGCTTTTTGCACTGACATTAATGCCATTTTTTAACCACTCTTTATAATATAAAACATTACTTTTTATATCACACTTATTTAAAGCAATGATCGTTCGTTCCTTGTATTGTTCTGCCATACGGGACAATTCCTGCTCAACCTCATTATCAATATTACAGGAACTATCAATAACTATAATAAGCAGATCCCCCTGCTCTGCCGCTTCTCGTGATTTTTTTATTCCCGCAAGTTCAACAGTTTTTGCCCCTACTCTAAATCCTGCAGTATCATAGAAAGTTACCGGAATTCCTCCAATTTCAAAAGAGGCCTCAACAATATCTCTTGTAGTGCCTGGTTCACTGTGAACCAAAGCACGGTCATCCTGGAGAATTGAATTTAAAATACTCGATTTGCCCGCATTAGATGGACCGGCAATAACAATTTTTGCCCCTTCACTCAAAAACAAACCGGTTTTATAGGTATCGGAAACTTGATTAAGACGGTCGTATAACTCTTTAAGTCTATCTATTATCCTGTTAATCTCAACAAGAGGAAGATCTTCATCGGGATAATCAAGTCCTGCCTCCAGAAACGCAGAAACATTTAAAAGTTCGTCATACTCCAATGATAGTCTTTTTCCCATACCACCGCTAAGCTGTCTTGCAGATATTTTTGCGGCAAGGGTTGATTTAGCACCAATCAGGCTCATCACTGCTTCTGACTGTGTCAGGTCCATCTTTCCATTTTTATAAGCTCTTAAGGTATATTCTCCCGGCTTAGCCGGTCTGCAACCGTAAAGATATGTCAGCTCAAGAACTCTCTTTAAAATCAAATTACCACCATGGGTATGTATTTCAGCAACATCTTCACCTGTTGCGGTATTGGGACCCTGCTTATAATAATACATTACCTCATCAATGAGGCTGCCATCATCAAGGTCATAAATTCT
>JAFGVO010000202.1 GCA_016937935.1 Deltaproteobacteria bacterium
AGACAGTCGCGTGCACCGAAATTCCAATACAACCCCTCGAAACAACGCCACTTTTTGCTTTTTTAAAAATGGAACTTCAGTTTAAAGATCAGGCTGAATCGATATCTCAGATTAATGAAGCATTCAGTCAGATAGACCAGGTTACCCAGCAAAATACCGCCTATGCAGAGGAGACGGCATCAGCAGCAGAAGAACTCTCAAGTCAATCTATGGAACTTCATGCAATGCTCAAACAATTTAGAGTCTAATATTGTTACGAATGCTTTTTATCGTCAAATAACTCTCTAATATTTTTTAATAATTTTTGTATTGGAACCGGTTTGTCATACAGTGTTGCAATGCCTATATTTTTGCAAATATCCTCATCAATTTTATCGCTAAATCCTGTACACATAATTACAAAAGTATCTTTTTTAATGTTTAAAATCTGTTGAGCCAGGTCAAGACCTGTTAATCCCGGCATGGTTTGATCTGTTATAACAAGGTCAAATTTTTCCGGCTTTTTTCTAAATTCATTTAATGCTTTTGTACTGTCTGTATATGGAAAAACCGTATAACCCATCTTTTGAAAATTCACAGTCATAATTTCACAAAGAAACTGTTCATCGTCAACCACCATAATAGTTTCACTTCCACCTTCAAAAGAGTCTGAATTAAGCTGATGCTCCCTGGGGTCGCTTTGACTGGTCTGGGGAAGGTAAATACAAAATGTTGTTTTCTTTTCGGGGATGCTTTCTACAGTTATTCCGCCTCCATGATTACTTATAATTCCAAAAACAACAGAGAGACCCATGCCCGTGCCAACCCCGTCAGGTTTGGTTGTAAAAAAAGGATTAAAAATCTTTGATATATTGTTTTGTGAAATTCCAGCTCCATTGTCTGACACACAAAATGCGGAATAGGTTGAGGGAGGCAGAGCTCCATCTACCACTAACAATGGTTCAGTTAATATTTTTTCATCAAATGAAATTTCAATTGTTCCACTGTTATCAATGGCGTGTGCGGCATTGGTGCATAAATTTAAAAGTACTTCATGTAACCTTGTTGCATTTGCCATAACAGGATAATTTTCCCTGTGGAGTTTTAAATTCATTGTAATGGTTGAAGGGAGACTTCCTTTAAGGAGCTGAGTAACCTCTTTTATTATTGGACTGATATATTGAGGAGATTTTTTAACATCATGTTGTCTGCTGAAAGAAAGAATCTGACTGATCATATCTTTGGCACGATCTGCAGATTTTAAAATCTGGTTTAGATTGTGAGCCAGATCGCTTGAGGGTGAAACCTCGTCAAGTGAAAGTTCGCTATACCCGATAATTGCTCCAAGTATATTATTAAAATCATGGGCTATGCCCCCTGCAAGGTGACCGATTGCTTCCATTTTTTCAGATTGTTGTAATCTCTGTTCCAGAAGTTTCTGCTCTGTTCGATCATCAAACATTGCCACAACTTCTCCCGATGGAAGCTTAAAAACTCTGTTTTCAACCCATTTGGTGATATTGTCATCTTCATAGAGCGTGTAAGGCAAAAACTGGGGTTCCCCTGTGAGGTAACAAGTCTGTATTTTTTCAAAAAGCCCCATTTGCTTAACTGCAGGAAAAACCGTAGTAATTTTTTTCCCCCTGATGTTATCAATTTGAGTGTGTGTATTTTTTTGACCGGAGAGGTTCATATCGGTTATTAGAAAATCTGCTCCATTATCAATGGCTTTATAAACGGCCACAGCAGAAGTCATATTATCAAATATATTGTTCAAATATGTTCTGCTTTCAATAATTTTCTGCCGGGAATAACTATTTTTTAAAGCTATTGATACATGATCAGCCAGAAGTTCCACAATACGCTTATCATCTTCAGTAAAATTTTCATCTTTATTAATTAGTCCGATTACTCCCACTGTCTTCTTTTCAATATTGAGCGGAGCAAGCATGACGTTTTTTAAATCACCAGGTCCTTGGGGCATTAATTGTACCCATTTACTATTTATAAAATCATTTTCATAAAAAGATTCATGGGTTTTATAAACTATTTTATTAAGCCCCTGTAATGGCATTGGTAATGAGTCATTCACAATAAAGGGTATTCCCTCTGACTCTAAAAAAAGCAGCTCCTTTTCACTTCCGTTTTCATTTAACAGTGCAACATAGCCAGATTTTGCACAGGTCAAATCACGTGTTGTATCAAAAATTTTGCGGGCTGTTTTTTCAAAATCACCACCTTCAAGAATCCATTTTGAGCACAGGTAAAGAGCCTCAAGTTCAGCGGTTGTTTTTTGTGATTCTGCAAGTGATGATCGCAGTTCTTCTTCTGCTTTTAACTGTGCAGTAACATCTTTAAACACACAATAGGTTCGAGAAAAACTTCCGTCTGCATTATAGGCGATGCGTCCTTCAAAAAATATATCTATATAATTGCCATCTTTATGACGGATTTTAAAATGTACATTATGGGCAACACCTGTCTGTTGAAATATTGGAAACCTCTTCTGGAAAAAGCTTTTAAACTCAGGATGCAAAAATGATTCAAATGGTTTTCCAATTACTTCGTCACGGGAGTATCCAAGTGATTTCAGCCATGGGGGGTTTACATCAATAAAACAGCCATCAGAATTTAAAGACTGGTATGCAAGAGGAGAGTTGTCATAAAAAGCCCTATATTTTTTTTCGCTGTTGTGGAGCTTGTTTTTCCATTTAATAAGCTCTGTAGTGTTATGAAATACAAAACGGCCTCGTAAACTTTTGTTTTCATTATCAGGTAATAAAATGCCTTCCATTTCTGTATACATAATAGTTCCGTTTATATTTTTTAACCGAACAGTAAAGTCAGAAATACGTCCAGTTTCAATCAGAACAGTTTTAAACATATTTTGTAGAGGTTCCACATCTTCAGGGTGTATTACATTAAAAAGAGATTGTTCCATTAAATATGCAGGTTCATGTCCTGTTAACTTCCGGATAGATTTATTGTATGAAATAATTTTATATGAATTTAACTCAACAGTGATAATGATTCCTGGAAGTGATGAAATAAAATATTCGTGCTCTTTTAATTCGTTTTCGAGAGATCTGATTTTCTTCCGAAGATCATCCAATGTATTATTGCTATTTTCCATGCAAGATTTCGCTTTGATTTAAGTACTGTTTATTTAACTATACAATATACATCTATTTTGACTGTTTTCAAATGTTTTGACTGTTTTCAAATTTATTAAT
>JAFGVO010000203.1 GCA_016937935.1 Deltaproteobacteria bacterium
ATATAAAGATGAAACTGAATATAGAGGCAGTAATTATAATTCAACTCAGTGCGTAATTCGTGCCGCAAATAAAGCTGCAATTTTCTCAGACGCTAAAACATTACATATTGGCTTCCGCCCGGTTAAGACTGTTTTTGAGTGAGGGTTATTGTATACTAATGCATTTTTTTTATTATTAATAACTCACCCAATAATTGCGTTTTCAAATTCTGAAACTTTCTTTGATTGCAGGGTAATCAAAATAACATTTACACAAAATTTGTTGCAGTCCCTTCCTGTTTTGTTGATTAGTTTTTAGTTGTCTGTGAGTTCATAGATTGATTTTATTGTTCGCAGGTTTTCAAGGCGGTTTAAGGGGGCTTTTTCTCTTAGGTATCTTGGGATTAGTACTGGTGGTATTATTACTTCCCGCTCCAGGAGTTCGTTAACTATGTCCACATGTTTTAATGCGAATTTTCCTGTGTAGAGGGTTTTTACGTCTCCTCCTGCCTGTAAAAATCGAAGAAGTTTTTCGAAGCCTCTAAGATAGATGCAGTCTTTAATGTATCCCCCTCCGCGATATATTCTTAAGGTTATTGAGAATGCTGCTTTTGTCTGGAATCCGTAGCGGCATAAAAATCTGAATGTGTCAACAAAGGTTGCTCCGTCAAGTATTGAGTGGGCTGCAAGAACTCTTGCTGCAAGGGTGCGAAGTCTGTCCGGTGTAAGCCCGCCTACAAGATATTCGGCCATTACTGCAAGACCTTCCTGCAGCTCTTCGTATGATGCAAGGCCTGCTCTAAGTTGTCCGAGTGGCTGGGCCGCTCCATTTGCCCATGTTACCATATGGGTGCCAATCTCATGTTGAATGAGGGCATCTGCTCTTCTGGCTGTTGTTTTAAAACCCGGTTGCAGCAGCAGTTCTCCATTTGAAACCATTAGTCCTACCATGAGGTCTTCAGTATGTCTCACTGTGGTGTTCATCTGCGGATACTGTTGTTTATACCAATCAAGCTCTTTTGTAATAAGCTCCATAAATTTGCGTGTTGAAATCGGGGAGTTTGCATTGGTACTTTTTTCTTCTCCTCTTGTACCATCACCATCACATTCTCCTTCTTCTCCATCTCTTTCATGGACTCTTTCCAGAATCTCTTCGGCACTTCTTACAAGGGAACCTGTTATCTGGCCAAAGAGCTGGTGGCTGCCCAGGAGAAATTTTGATGAACCCCTGTCTGCAAGCATGGTAATCTGCCTGTCAAGTTCTTCCTGTTTTTCGTTAAACAGGTGAGCAAGGCTCGGATCTTCAACCCGCTCAACAGGAATCTGAAAAAGTGCACGTTTTAAAAGGGATGTATCAAGTGCAAGGGGGCGGTACCTGAACGTCGGGATGATTTCGAAATTGCTTTTCTTGAAGTTATGCCAGAGACTCCTGCTTCCCACCGGGTTGATGCTAAGAAGAAAATTAAACCTGCTGTTAATATCCTGAAGAGCTTTATCTACCTGCCATACTGCCCCGGTTGGACGTTTTGTGCCAAGTACATGAAATGTCTTTGGGCGACGGGTGGTCTCCTGACGGATAAAGTGGTAAAGGGACTCTCTTAATGCACGGCTTAATCGGGTTCTTAAAGCTTTTAAGACTCTTGGGAAAATTATTCCTGACTTTGGATCTCTAAAGCATGGTTCGATTTCAATGCATATGTGATACCAGTTGGGGATTGGCCGTTTAAACCAGTCCGGTCTGTCCGGAAAATTTTTCTGTTCTTCTGGAATTTCGATGGTGAGAGGCAGTCCGGAAATTCTGGTATTTCCCATTTTTCTGATAATACGGTCTATAAGTGTGTCCGATATTCGGTGTTCCTGAGATGAGAACATTCTAAGGGCCGGTGCATGGAGCTCATTCCACAAAGGTGCAATTGGCTCTTGAGAAGGAGCCCGTTCAAAAAGTTCAATAACAGCAAATACTCCAAAAGTCTCAAGGGACCAGGCGGCCAGCTCATGAATGATTCCATTTTTTTTTACTACTGTATTGTCAGACTCGGGGGCAATAAGAAATGAAGCCTCTGTGTTGACCAGCTGCTCGATGCCGTCGGGCAATGACATTTCAGGTTTTCGATAAAGCACAATAAAAGGAAGAGGGTGATCAATAAGCAGGCGATATTGGGGAAGACGGATATTAATTCTCTTTTTATTCTGCAAATCAAGAAGAACCTCTTCGACAGGTATACCTTGTAATTGTTCTGACATTACAACTAGACTATTGCCATGGACAGATTATCAAACTGTCGCTTGTAATAAGACATTGCAAGGGTTTTACGCTCAAGGGCTTTAATAACACCTTCTGAAAAATTAACGCCTTCAAATTTTTGAGCACTCCCCAGCCCTCCGGGGCTGAACACATTTATCTCCATGAGTTTGTTTCCTACAATATCAAGGCCAACAAGAAACATACCATCCTGTATGAGTTTGGGACGAACCATCTCAACAAGTTCAAGAGCTGCAGCGTCAACATTTCCCCTGGCAAGTGTTCCTCCGGCGTGTAGATTTGAGCGGAGATCTCCTCCCTTGCGAAGCCGTCTGAAAGCACAGTATTTTCCCTTGTACATAAATGCTTCACCGTTCATTACAAAAAGACGCATGTCACCATTTTCAGCATCTGTCAGATATTCCTGAACAATTGCAAACCCGTCACGTAGAACAGAGTCAATCATCTGATTGATATTAGGCAGATCTTCGGGGCGAACCATAAAGACGTTCTGGCCTCCGGAGCCGGTTAATGGCTTAAGAACCACGGTGCCTTTGTCCTTTGCAAACTGTCTGATATCTTCTCTGTTTCTGGTTATAATTGTTTCGGGGCGAATTTCTGCCGGAAAAGTCTGAAAATACATTTTGCTGTTTGCCTTGGCAAGTCCGTTGGGGTCATTTAATACCACCACACCGTGACGCATGGCCACTCTTCCAAATTCTATTCCCGCATGTGCTGCCCAGGGTCTTGTAATAACTTCTGGTGCAGGATCACTGCGAAGCATTAAAACATCAAGGTCGTCCACAGTTATTCTGTCCTTGACTGCGGATTTACCCTGTAGATCTTTTAAAAAAGAGATTCCATTTTTATAAAGCCTTTTGTTAACTGATACCGCATGGGCCTTAATTTTTTCATCTGCGTCATAGGCAAGATCTCCTGCACCCATCATATAGACTTCGTGGCCCATACTCAATGCAGATATTGCGAGTCGAACAGTTGTGTATGTTGGCTGCTCGGTTGCCACATCGTTGACAACAAATCCAAGCTTAAGCGGGCGGGTCACTCTCGGGCTGTATGGCTGTATTTTTTTGGCTTTTTTTACAAGTTTTAAAGCCTGGAGAAGATCACCTGAAACATCTTCAAAGGCTTTTGTCAAAACATCCATAGCTTTTTTATTAAGCTTTCCTGTCCACTCATCCATGAAAACTTTTTTTACATCTATTG
>JAFGVO010000204.1 GCA_016937935.1 Deltaproteobacteria bacterium
GTTTCTTGAAATCTTATTTTGATATTTTGTGACAAAGAGAGATTATTATCAACTTTTTTTGTGTTCTAAATGTTTAAATATTTAATATTTCAACAAAAACAGATAGTATTGCAAAATTATGAAGAGTGGCAGCTATTTTAAAAAAACGGGTGGCGAAGTTATTATTTGTACTCTTTGCCCCCATAATTGCAGATTATTTCATGAAGGTAAAAAGATTACCGGAAAATGTGGAACCAGAAAGGGGCATAACGGCAGTATTGAGATTTTAAATTATGGAAGAATATCAGCTGCGTCTATTGATCCTGTTGAAAAAAAACCGCTTTTTCATTTTAAGCCCGGAACAAAAACTTTTTCAATTGCAACCAATGGATGTAATATGATCTGTCCTTTCTGTCAGAACAGCTCCCTCTCACAAACACCTCTTTCAGGTGATTTTAAATTCTCAAATGTTTCTCTTTGTTCACCAAAGGAGGTTGTGGATAAGGCCTTAGATAACAATTGCGAGTCCATTTCATTTACCTATTCAGAACCTGTTTTGTCACTGGAATTTGCATTGGAAACAGCATATTTTGCTCAAAAAGAGTCCATTGATATAATTTTTGTAACTAATGGTCAGATTAATCCACGGCCTCTTTTGGATTTGGCAGGTGTACTGAATGCTGCCAATGTTGATCTTAAAAGTTTCAGTGATAAGACGTATAAAAATATATTGGGTGGAAATCTGGCTGCTGCTATTAATACTATTGAGATTTTATACAAACACGGAGTTATTGTAGAGATAAGTACCCTGATAGTTCCGGGTTTAAACGATACAGATGATGAAATTTTTAAAATGGCAGATTTTATAGCTCAGCTCGATAAAGAGATTCCCTGGCATATTCTGAGATTTTTTCCTTCTTATAAATACTTGAATTACAAGGGAACATCAGTAAAAAGTATGGAAAAAGCATTGCAGATTGCAGATGATGCCGGGCTAAAGCATGTTTATTGCGGGAATGTTCCTTTGACAAAATACGAAAACACTGTTTGCTCTCAGTGCGGAAATATCATAATAAGGAGATCCGGATATAATATATTCGAAACTGCCCTTGATAATGGTAAATGTAGTTTTTGCGGGTATAAACTTTATGGGAGTGGATTTTAAATGAGTGACTTTAAAGATATTTTGGTTGGAACTGTTGGATATCCTGTTAGAAATAAAAATTTTTTAAGAGATATTGATGTTCTTGAAATGGATGATGCTAAATATATTCCTCCGGGCAGAAAGGCTGCTGTTAAAATACATGAGTCTCTTGGTGAGGATTTAAAAACAGTAGTTCAGATTTCCAGATATTTTGTAAATACTCCAAAGGACGGTATTACTTTAAAAGGTAAAATTGAAAATTATGGTAATTTTCAGCTCACCGATGAGAGCCTTAAATTATGGGAGAGACAGATTGAATTTGCAAAAGGGTTAAACGCCAGTGCAATGGTTCTTATTACTCCTCCAAATGTTACTCCATCTTTTAAAACTGTTACTGCAATGGGTGATTTTTTAAAAAAGGTAGATCGGGCGGGGATGGATATTGTCTGGGAGCCTCATGGTCCCTGGGAGAGAGAGTATATTGAAAAATTTGCTGCAGATTATAATCTTATTCTGGCAGTTGATCCGTTGAGAGATCCAGTTCCTGAGGGTAAATTAGTTTATTTTAGACTAGGCGCATTTGCTGCCGGTGGTTCAAGAATGGGCGTTTATGACCTTGAGCAGATAGCGGCGGCGGCACTTGAGAGTGAAGCGGATAAAATTTTCTGTCTTTTTGAAACTCAGCGAGCTCTCGATGATGCAAAAAATCTTAAACAGACCCTTCTTAGTGTTATGGATGGTGATGATGATTTTGACGAGTTTGATTATTAAAAGAGTTTTAGATGTTCACCACTAAACCCAATCCTTCACTTGTAATTATAACAGGCCTGTCAGGGGCCGGTAAATCTTCAGCAATGAGAGTGTTTGAGGATTTGGGTTATTATTGTATTGATAATCTCCCCCCTGCACTGATTTTAAATTTTTATACACTTTATAAAAAAGGGACAAATGCAAACAGAGGTGTTGTAATTGCCAGCGATGTCCGCTCAGGAGCACTTTTTGATGATTTTGACAAGAGCGTTGCGAATTTAAAAAAAATGGGAATTCCAGTTGAAATTTTTTATCTGGACTGCTCACCGGAGATTCTTGTTAACAGGTTTAAAGAGGTTAGACGAAGTCATCCTCTTGAGCCGGAATTTTCAATAAAAGATGCAATTATCAAAGAGAAGCAATTGTTAACCCCGGTAAAGAATCTGGCTTCAAAGGTCATTGATACAAGTGCAATGAGCAGTGTGGAGTTTAGAAAAAAACTATTGAGCTCCCTTCTTGGTCTTGACGAGCAGCAGGTTACAAAGCTTAAATTTACAAGTTTTGGTTTTAAATTTGGAACCCCTGTTGATGCTGATTTTATTTTTGATGTGAGGTTTCTTCCAAATCCTTTTTACATAAAAGAACTTAAAAGTCTTACAGGTGAAGATGACAAGGTTTTTGATTATGTAATGAATAGTGGTCAGGCTGAAGAATTTTTTAAAAAAATTGTTGAGCTTCTCAATTTAACATTTGATTCTTTTATTGACGTTGGAAAATTTTCCATAACAGTGGCTTTTGGATGTACCGGAGGCAAACATCGCTCTGTTGCTTTTGCCAGAAAGTTAACTGAATATTACTCATCTCTGGGCAGACCGGCTACAAGGAGCCACAGGGATATTGGAAATCCCCTTTAATTATAAATGCTGAATATTAATAATATAAGTTATCACGTTGGCGGGAGGACTATTTTTGATGGTGCTTCAGGTAGAGTTGCAGAGGGGCAGAAGGTTGGCCTTGTTGGTGGAAACGGGTCTGGAAAAACTACCCTTTTAAAGATTGTAACAGGGGATCTTGAACTGGACAAAGGCAGTGTTTCTATAAGAAAGAAATGCAGTGTTGGAACAGTATCTCAGGATGCTCCAAAGGGAAACAAGACTCCCATTCAAACTGTTCTTGAATATGACAAAGAGCGATCTCGACTGTTAAAAGATGCGGAGACTTGTAAAGATGCAAATGAAATTGCATATATTCATCAGCGACTTGCTGATATAGATGCCCACACAGCAGAATCACGAGCTGCTGTTATTTTATCAGGACTTGGATTTTCACAAAATGATCAAAACCGTCCTCTTGATGAGTTTTCCGGTGGATGGAAAATGCGTGTTGCCCTTGCAGGAGCACTGTTTGCGAATCCTGATTTGCTTCTTCTCGACGAGCCAACCAACCATCTTGATCTTGAATCGATTATGTGGCTGGAGGGATATCTTGCAAAATATCCCAAAACCCTGCTCCTTGTGAGTCATGACAGAGATCTTTTAAATGGAGTTGCTCAAAATATTCTTCTGGTAAAAGGTGGAGATTTAACATTTTTCACAGGAAATTATGATGCATTTTTAAAAGCTGAGGCCCTTAATGACGCAATGGAGGATGCAGCTATTGTAAAACAAGAGTTAAAACGGGCTCATCTTCAGTCTTTTGTCGACAGGTTCAGGGCAAAAGCTACAAAGGCAAAACAGGCACAGAGCCGTTTGAAGGCTCTTGAGAAAATGGAGTTAGTGGTAAAAACCTCTTCGGATTCATCTATTACTTTTAAATTTCCAAAGCCTGCACCGTGTGGCTCTCCTCTTATTACAATGCATGATGTGACTATTGGATATGAGAAGGATAAACCAATTCTTGAGAATATTAATCTTAGTATTTACGATGGTGACAGAATTGCACTTCTTGGTGCAAACGGAAATGGCAAGAGTACCCTTGCAAGGGTATTATGTAATGAGTTGAATCCCTTTCACGGAAATCTTTTAAAAGCCGGGAAAATTGTAATTGGTTATTTTGCCCAGGACCATCTTGAGCAGTTAAATCCTGATATTACGGCTCTTGAGCAGGTATCGGCAAAGATGAATAATGGAAACAGCGAATCATCCAGATCCTGGCTTGGGCGATTTGGTTTGGGGCAGGAACGAAGTGATGTATTAATAAAACATCTGTCAGGAGGTGAGAAAACACGCCTGGCACTTAGCCTTGTTGCTCTTCTTCATCCAAATTTTATGATTCTTGATGAGCCAACCAATCACCTTGATATGGACTCTAGACAGGCTTTAAGTGATGGATTGAACAATTTTGACGGTACCATAGTTTTGATTTCTCACGACAGAAATCTTGTTGAAACAACCTGTGATCAGCTATGGATTGTTAGAGACGGCAAATGTGAACAATATTTTGAAGATATGAATAAATACAAAGAGGAATTATTATCTTCGAGAAATTCAGGCTCCATAAGTAGCAGTGATTCAGATGATGGTGTTGTAAAAAAACAGCCTAAAAAGCAGTCCAGACAGGATGCTGCAAAGGTTAGAGCTCTTCTTGCTCCCCTAAAAAAAGATGTGGAACGCTGTGAGAAGATACTTGATGATGCTGCGAAAAAGAGGGATTATATAAATGATGAGCTGTCAAAGCCTGAAATTTATGAGAAATCTTCTGAAAAAGTTGTGGAGTACACTTTAAAACTCGCAGAGATTCAAAAGATAATTGATGCAACAGAAATTAAGTGGATGGAATCCCTTGAACAGCTTGAAGAAGCTGAGCAAAATATAAATTGACGATTTAACTAAACGTTAACCTGCCCTAAGTGAGTAACTTGAAAATATTGTTTTTTTAGAAAAGCCGGATAGTCTCATTCAGCTTCTTCAAGTGCCTGAATCTGACCTTCGATTATATTTACAGCATCTTTTAGTTCTGCGATGTATTCTGTAGAAAGAGAGACACCTTTTTTTGTTGGTTTCCAGTCTCCCTGATCATCCATATAATAGATTCTGATATCAATATATGATTTGCCTTTGAACTCTTTTACACCAACTCTGACCTGCTCGGTCTGGTTTCTTGGTATTTTTACAGCGTTTTCTTCTTCTTGTTCAGACATGGGACTCTCCTTGCTAAAATAGCCTTGTATCTGCTTAATTTCATAATAACTACCACAATGTGCAGATAAATTCAAATTGAAGGCATAATGCCGTTTTTTATATTAAAAACTCCTCAGCTGCCAGATATTTCAATTTAAATAATTTTTTTAATATTTCAATTGTGGTTTTATCTGAAAGCTCAGACGAATTTATCATATCATGGACTGTTACATGTCCTCTGTTAAGCACTAATTGAATAAAGTTAAGCTCATCAGCATTAAGTTCCGAGAGTTTTGGCTCAAGGGGAATAATGATTGATACAGATGCGTCATCTGAGGGCATATCTTTCTTTTCACGTCTCAGTTCGTCGAGCTGTCTCAATCCTTCCATCAGAATATGCTCTGTGGGCAGTTCGATTAATTCGGAAAAATTATTTGGTTCAGGCCCCATGAGATCAAAGTTGCCGTCTTCCCAGGATAAAATTCGAAACATTGCTTTTAATGGTTCGAGATTAGGCATGTCACTTATGGATGCATAGATTATTTTGCCTTTATCAAGATGAATTTTGGCAATTGTAAAGTTGTGATTAAGAACCAGTGTACCTGTTTTTTTACTTGTGCTGAAAAGTTGAATGAGATCAGGAAGGGGAACTTCTGCAATTGTTCCGCTCATGGATCGTGCACCGCTGTGCATAGTTGTACGGCTCTTGCCCGGATGATGAGCATGATGAGGAGTGAAATTACCTCTTTGAGAAGAGGGCTGTCCGTCAACAGCCGCAGCTATTCCACTACTTAAAGATGAGTTGATTGTAGGGTGGGCAATAGTTGCATCTGTTGCATCAACAACTTTCATTATTGAGGTTCCAATAAGAATCCGGTCCCCTTTAACTGCAGTTGAAGTAGATATTTTCTCTCCATTTACAAAAGTTCCGTTTGTGCTTCCATTATCTGTAACAACTATTTCACCTCCGTGGGTAACCATAAGAGTGTGGCGTCTTGAGACCATGTCTTCCATCAGGACGATATCAGCATCAGAGCTTCGTCCTACAACGACCTCTTTACCATCTTCAAGAATGTGCTCTTTACCTTTGTATTTTCCGGATATAAATCGCAATGCAAGCTTGCTCATACTTAACCACGTAACTTTCGTTTAATAATAACCAGTTGATAATTAACAATTAATACAACATGTAGAACCATATAAATCAAAATGGTTAACGTCAATAGTATAAAATATATTTTGTTTTGTAAAAGTTTATTGTCTTATTATTTTAAATATGTCTTTTTAAGGGCAAAAAAACAGAGTTGATTTTTCAAATTATATGATAAAACTTTAAGTTATTATGAAGTTTAGTATAAAAAAAGACAATTCAAATCAAATAAGCAGAAGAGATGCATTGAAGATTGGGGCTGCAACAGCCATTGTTGCTCTTTCGGATGTTGCCAATGCGGCTTCTGTTTCGAATGTAATACCCCTAAAAGGAGGTCCCGGGCATGTGGTCAAGGTTCACATGGCCGGAATGCGCAAGGGAATATACCCTGACAAGGATGCTGCACGAATGATGGTTGAACGTGCTGTTACTGAGCTTGCGGGGGAGAGGGATATCAAAAATGCCTGGATGCAGTTTGTAAAACCTGATGATAAAATCGGATTAAAAATAAATTGTCTGGGAACAAAAATGGTATCATCAATGAAAGAGGTCGTTTTTTCAATTGCAGAATCACTTGTGGAGGCAGGAATTCCAAAGAGAAATATTGTTATTTTTGATATGTATGCCAGTAATATGATGGGAGGGCGATATGATCAGCAGCCAAATCCTGAAAAGATCAGGGTACTGGCTCACAGGGATGCCCCTTATCACAATAAAACCTATAAAGCCGGTCCTGCTGTGGCGAGGTTTTCTGAAATATTCATGTCATGTGATTCTATAATCAATATTCCTCCAATTAAAGACCATGATCTTGTGGGGGTAACCTGCTGTATGAAAAATGTCACATTTGGCGTTGTTGAAAAACCTCATTTGAATCATGAGGTGGGAAATGAGGCTATTGCTCATCTCTGGTCACTTGAGGAGATTCGAAAGCGGGTTAAATTGAATATTATTGATGGGTCCACAATTTTGTTTGATGGAGGACCAAAATTCAATAGAAAAGCTCACGTTCCGCATGAGAGTATTTATGCCACTACAGATCCGGTGGCAATGGATTCCATTGCCAGAGAATTGATTGAACTTCTCCGTGCTGAACACGGATTAAAAAGTCTTAATGATGTTAAACGTCCTCCTGAATTTATCGAGCTGTCACAAAAGCTGGGTCTTGGAATCGCTGATAGAAAAAGAATCAATCTCCAGACCGTTGAAATGTCTGCTTTTACAGGCAAATCCGCCTGACAGCAATTTACCTGTTTCCGGTAAATACGGTTGTCAGCAATTTACCTGTTTATTTATGGTTTTCAATTTTAAGTATTTTTTTTGCGGCAATGTGTCCTGAGACCTGTGCTGAGCCTACTCCGTGAGCCGGGAATGTGTAACTGCCAGCCAGAAAGAGCCCTCCAATATCTGTTTCAGCCGGCATTCTATCCTGTTCCTTTGTTGTAAAGTTAATTCCGTAGGGAACCCCTTTGTATTGTAATGTGTAGCCGGCAATTGTTCGTGGAGTCATTGGAAGAGCCACTTCAATATGTCTGGAGAGACCCGGGAGAACATTTTCTGCCATTTTAATGAGTTCGGTTTTCATTTTATCTTTTTGCAATTCGTAGGTTTTTGGATCATCTGACCAGTAATTGTAGTCAGAATAGGTATTTAGTGTAATTACGGATTTTCCTTCAGGAGCGTAAAAATCATCATTTAGATTTGAGTATAAAGTCATGGCAAGTGAACCCTCTGAAAATCGTCCCTCCATCATGGCTTTGTACATGGCGTCTTCGTCGTAACTGGCATTGTAAAATATTTCGTAATCGTTTATCCCCCAGGCCGATAGAGGAACGTCAAGTCCAAGATATAGTCCCGCAATGGAATTACTCGGGGTTGTTTTTTTCAACCGACTGATTATTTTTTTTGGAGATTTTTTTTTGCCGACCAGTTTATAAAAAGTTTGAAAAGGGTCAGCGTTGGAGACAACATATCTGGAAGAAAAACGTGTTCCGTCGTCAGTTTCAACTCCTTGCACTCTATTATTTTCAACTAAAATTTGTGTAACTTTTGTACTGGTTTTTATGGTTCCTCCAAGTTCAATAATCCTATCTCCATAGCCCTGTGACAAAGATGAGGAAGAACCTTTTATCTGCCACCCTCCGTTTTTAATGTACCCATGTTGAGCAAGGAGAAAAATAAGGGACCACTGCCTTGAAGGAGGAGGGCCGTAATAGGTCCAGAACTGTCTTACAACTGATTTCAGTTTATTGTCCTTAAAATAATTATCAAGGACTTCGTTAATAGTTTTGTTGCGATTGACCACAAGATTTTCAAGGCGGTGAACCATTGCAATTTTTGTAAAAATAGAGGGATCACCTGCGAGTGTTTTTTTTAGATCAATGACCTCTTTATCAAGAGTATCAAGAAAGATGAAAAAGGCTTTAATGTTCTTTTTTTCTTCAGGCCACTGTTTAATAAGAGCCTTCTGATATGGTCCTGTTCCGTGAGGGTGAACAAACTCCATGTCAGGAAATATGGAGCGGCCAAGCTCCGGTATTTGAATCATCTTAATTTTGTCAAGGACTCCTGCGGCTTTCATAGAATCAAGGAGATATCCCTCTCCACCGCCTATTGTCATTTCATGGAGAGCCACATCAAAGGAGAAATCACCACGGCTGAATGAGGTGGCAGCTCCTCCAATTTTGTAGTGTTGTTCAAGTACAAGTACTTTCATACCTCCAGCAGCAAGATGGGTTGCTGCCGAGAGACCACCTAATCCCGAACCCACAATAATAACATCGTAGTCGGCAGGAGTCGAGTTGGGAAGGGGGAGAGTTGCACACCCGGAGAGAATAAACATCTGTGAAATTACTATTACAAAAGAATAGAAGTTGAGGCGCATATTTGTTAAGTGCATCAGTATCCTTGATGTATCTGAAGAGAATGTATATCTAATCAGTTACATAAATTATGACATGCAAGGCATTCAGGGTCAATACTATCGTAATCAGATTTATGATTAAACCCCTCTCAACATTATCAAATGGTTTGGCAAAGTAAAAAAAAAGGATTAACTTTAAAGGGTATTTGATTAAACAACAAAAAATAAGGAAATGTAATGCACTTGAAAGAAGTAAAAAAAGACATTGGAGAATTAAAGGAACAACTGAAAAATGTGCCCGCAGAAACATCTGAGCTTGAAACGAAGCTGGAACATGCTCATGAAGGTCTCCACGAATACACCCCTGAGTCAGTTGAGAATCTTGCCACGTTTCTAAAGAGGGAAGCTCAAGAACTTGAAACGGAACACCCTGAAGTAACCGAGTTAATTAACCGAATTATGATTTCGCTCAGCAATATCGGAATATAGCCTGGACAGGTTTTCAAATTTTAGTTTATGGTTTAAATAAAAATAAGCTTGCGACAGTTTATTGAATTTTTTTGCTAATCAATAAAAATAAGAGTAATTTTAAGGGAATGAACAGTATTTTTATAAATACCGTGCATTTTAGTTATTTAATAATGCTTAAATTTTATCATAATAATTGTTTTAATTATTGTCAGATTCGGTCTATAAAGGATTGAGATTTTTTTTATTGGAGTAGTATTAGATGAGTGATGAAAAAGGAATTCTTACTGTTGATGAGGTTGCAGAGCTTTTAGCTGTTTCGACGGATATTGTTTATGATTTAGCGCAGAACAACGCATTTAGCCTTCATAGTATGGGTTCTGACTGGCGGTTTCAAAGGTCTGAGGTTGAAGAGTGGTTAAAAAGTCTGCCCACTCCTGATGAATTTGGTTACGCTCTTGTAGTTGATGATGATGAAAATATTGCAAATGTTACAGCCAGACGTATTGAGCGAATGGGTTATCAGACCCGTCGTGTTCTAAACGGGGAAGATGCTCTTTGTGAAATTGAGAAGAACCCGCCTGGTATGGTTCTGGTAGATCTGATAATGCCTGGTATGGACGGGGTCGGGGTTATTGCAGAGCTCCGCAAAACACATCCTCACATGCCTGTAATTGTTATGACAGGTTATCCCGAAGGGAAACTGATGGCTGATGTTCTTAAATACAATCCTATAAAAATTTTAACTAAACCTTTGAGCAGAGCCCAGCTTGGTGGAGCAATGAAACTGGCCCTGATGGAAAGTCTTACTTTTAAATCCGTTACAAAATAGCGTTCAGGTTTGTTATAGCTAATTTAGATCAGACGAGTTTTTGTTTGATTAGCAGTTAAAAAGCTTCATGAGTTATCAGGGTTATCTTCAATCTCGTCCGGATAATACTTTTCAAGACAGTTGTTGCATAATCCATGACTGAACTTTGCATCAGAGTTTTCAGATATATACTTTTCAAGACGATTCCAATACCCCTGATCATTTCTAACCTCTCTGCAATGGACACAGATGGGAATTATGCCGGTTAGGGTTTTTATTTTTGACCGGGCCTCTTCAAGTTCAATATTCTTGCGAGTGAGGTCTCGGGTCATATTTGCCATTTCATTTGTAAGATTAGTCATCTTTTCAATGATCTCATCACCTAAAAGCATGACCTCACCTCCAAGGAGAATATATTCATCTCTCTTTGTTTTCGAAATATGACAAAGCAGCGGTGCTGTTGTTCCATCGGATGCGAGAAAATTCATCCTGACGGAGTGATTGTTATAATCAGAAAAAGGAAGAATCTTTTGACTCTCGGGAAGAAGAAATTTTAAAACACTCTCTCCTTTAAAACTCTGTTTGATTTTAAGCAGCCTGTTTAAAAGTTCATTTGAAGAAATAACATTAAGTTCACTATCAAGAATAAGATAAGTGACTGTTTTTGAAGTACGAAAAAAATCTTCAAATGCAGAGCTGTTTTCACTAATCAGTTTTTTGAAATCATCCATGTTTACAGCCAGCTGTTAACTATCGCCTTCATTTTCTGTACATCTGATGCAAAGGCGTCCGCTCCTGCAGCGTGCCAGAGATCTGTTGTTTCGTTGAAGGCTCTTCCTCCTATCAGAACTTTGATTTTTGACAGGTTGCTATTATTTTTAATATCTCTGATGATCTCTTTTGTTTTAATAATATTAAAAGGCATTGTCACCGAAAGAGCCAGCAGGTGTGGCTTGAAATCAGTGAGAAGTTCAATGAGATCCTCCTTTGGCATATTTGCGCCAAGGTATTTGACCTCCCATCCTTCATATTCAAGAACATCAGATATCATCCATGCTCCTATCTCATGAAATTCATTTGGAGACGCACAGATAACAGCCTTGCCTTTATTTTTTTGTATTGAAAAACCTCTCATCCCGTTTGTAGATAAAATTCGGCTGACAATGGCAGAGGCCAGATGTTCCCGGGCAACAGATATTTCTCCACGCTCCCAGAGCATTCCAATTTCATACATAACGGGTTGAATAATTTGAAGATAGAATGATTCAATGTCATTTTTAGTTTTTATGGATTCATTTGAAATTTCAATACACTTTTTAGTGTCACCATCTAAAAGGGCTGAAAGAAAATTATTTTTTCTCTCCATCCAGTCAGGTTTTACAGGTGGCGGTTCAATTTGTTTTTCTTGTGACAGACTAATCATTACATCATGCTTGTCTATCATCCAGTTATAAACAGTTTTAATCTCTTTAGTGTTTTCAGCATTAATGTGGGTATCAATTGCTTTTAGCCAATTGTAAAGATGAACAGTAATATAGTCATATGTAAACTTATGTCCTGAGTAGGCTCGGTAGACCCATGGAATTGTTCTTGCAAGGAGTTCATAATTTCCGATGGTAAAAACCGTAGCCATAAATTGAGCATGGTTTTTATGATTATCACGCATTACAACAAGAGGATTGTTGCCAATAAGATTATTTATTGACGGAGTATCCTCCATCATCTCGTTTACATCCCTTAACATAAGGGAGAGTTTTTCGTGATATTCCGATGAGGAAACTAAAGGAATAAGTGGTAATTTTTTAGCATCTTTAATAATCTGATCCAGTAAAATGGTCACAATATCCTCCGCATAAGCAGTTAGAATTTAAAAAGAATATACTTCTGAATTTATTGAATGCAAAAAAAAAGCGATTTGAATATTTCAAATAGTTGAAAATAGTTGAAACATATTATTACTGATAATTTTCTTTTTATTTATTTGGGAATGTAATTTTTGATACTGTTGATGATATATAGTTAATGTTGATGGTTCTCTCTGCAATTTCAGCAAGTTCATCGTCAGTTGAATCCTGATTTACATTTGGGAAGCTTCCTAATATTTTTACTCCTCCAAAGGCGGCTATTGCCTCTTTATTGCCAAAACTGTTTTGGGCGCAATTGTTTAAGATTACTCCTAAAATTTCGATGTCTCTTTTGCGGGCGGCTTCTATTGTAAGGAGCGTTGCGTTTATTGTTCCGAGTATGTCAGGGGCTACTATTATAATTGGAATTCCGGATTCTTTTATTAAATCCCCATAAAGCAGACTGTTTGTTACTGGTGTTAAAAAGCCTCCGGCACCTTCAATAATTTTAATATCTGCACTATTATCATTGAGGTTAATTAATTTTAATATTTTATTTTTATCAATGGTTCTGTTTTCGTTTGCCGCACTTAAATGGGGAGAGATTGGATCCCTAAACATATAGGGACAGATTTCATTTATTGATACTTCACTTTTTGCGGCTTTTTTAAGAGCAGCTGCATCATGTGGTGCCGGCTTGCTGTTAATATATGGAACACCGCTTTCAACTGGTTTATTCACAGAAACTTTAATACCCCTGTTATGAAATGCTCTTATGATGGCTCTTGATACAACGGTTTTTCCCGCGTCAGTTCCTGTGGCTGTTATAAATATATTTTTCATTAGTTAAATGATCTTTTCAAGGGTCTCAATGAGACTATCTATCTGTTCTGTTGTATGGGCCGCCGTAACAGTTACCCGTAATCTGGATGAACCGGGTTTTACAGTGGGTGGACGAATTCCCTGTACAAAAAATCCCCTATCCCAGAGTTTTTGAGATATTTTCATGGTCTCTTCTTCACCTCCGATAATAATCGGCTGTATTGGAGTGTCGCTTTTTATAAGGGGAATATTTTTTGTGCATGCCTGCTTTTTAAAATATTTAATGTTGTCAAAGAGTTTTTCTCTAAGAGTGTCTGCATCATTAATTATTTGAAGACTTTTTAATGTTCCCGCACAAATATGGGGAGGAAGAGCTGTAGAGTATACCATGCTTCTTGCACTGCTTTTTAAAACCTCGTCAACAGGAAAATCAACTCCTGCTGCCGCTCCCGAACTTGCAACTGCTTTTCCGAAAGTTCCCATTAAAATATCAATTTTATCTGACAGGTTCAACTGTGCAGCAAGACCTCTTCCGCCCGGGCCTAAAATTCCTATTGAGTGTGCTTCATCAAGATACAGAAATGACCGGTTTTTTTGAGCTATTTCAGTTATTTCTTCCAGCGGAGGAAGGTCTCCGTCCATGCTGAATATTCCCTCTGTAATGATAAATCTGTTTCCATCTGAATTTTTGTTTTCTAAAAGTAGATCTTCAAGTTGTTCGGTATCGAGGTGATTATATACGTGAATCTCCGCCTTTGAGAGCCTGCATCCGTCAATTATACTTGCATGACAAAGTTCATCCGAAAAAATGTGGTCTCCCTTTTTTGCAAGTGTGCTGATTGTTCCGACATTTGCCTGATATCCCGAACTAAACAGAACGGCTCTCGGTTTTTTAGAAAATTCTGCAAAGTAATTTTCCAGATTCTGGTGATATGAGCTGTTTCCGCTGACGAGTCTTGACGCACCTGATCCTGACCCTGATTTTTTAAGAATTTCTATTTCTTGTTCAATTATATCTTTATTGAATGAGAGTCCAAGATAGTCGTTAGAGCAGAAAACGATTTTATTGCCATCAGCTGTTTTTGCGGTAACTTTATCAATATCAATAACCTTTAGTTTTCGAAGGCGGTTTTTATTGAGAAGTTCATTATAGATATTTATAAAATCTGACACCAGGAAGGTTTAAAATAGAATTAAGCAGTTTCCAACATATTTTTTACTAAGTTTTACAGTGGCAATGAAAAATGCAAATAAATTAGGGTTTTTTTATCTTAAAGATAGTGTAAATATTAAATAATATCATAATAATCCCTTTGAGGATTCAACTAAATAAGACCGGGGCTGAAAAAAAGGCCGTTAATAGCGGCGTAATTGAAAAAATATAATATAATGAAAAATACGAATAAAAAAAATAAGAGATATTCAGGAGAGTTTATGTCAAAGAAATCAAGAATAAGTATTTTGGTAGTTGGAATGTTGCTGTTGCTAATAAGCGGCGGAACAGTTAGTGCTAATAATGGGGCGAAGGCGCGGATACTGATACTCTTTGACACCTCTGGCAGTATGACGATGGATATAGGAGAAAATGCGACCAATGGAGACGGGAGTGCGGATGCGCTGAGCAACGGCCGGTATTGTTGTACAGGAAGCGGAGATTCTCGAATGTTCATAGCGAAAGATGCGATGACGAAAATGCTTGATGCGACAGGAGATATTGAGTTTTCTTTGATGAAGTTTCCTCAGCGTTACACATCAGTGCAGGCAGATTCAGATGATACAGACTGGGAGGCAGCCTGGTATAATTACAATCAGCGTGCAGGAGCGAGTGATATATTGAGGTATCACGGTATAGTTGGCCCTGTAGACAGTGATAGTGAATTTGATAGTGAAAATAAAACTTATGATTACTCTTTATCGTTTGATAATATTGCGGATTATTTATGTGAGGAGTTTAAAGCGGATAACAGCGCGGAGATAAAAGAGTGGTTTGATAATAAGGAGTATGACACAGATCTTACGCCCATGAGTTCAACATACAGCGGCCCCTATGGAGACAAGACTCAGCAGGAGCTGCGCGCGGACGGCGGCACACCCCTTGGTGAGGCTGTAAATGCGGCGTATTTATATCTTAAATCCGAGATTGAATCGGATAGTCATCCTCAAAAAGATTGTCGTCCGTGGTATGTAATAATTCTTGCAGACGGGGATTACGACGGTCATATAAATCCTGTAAACGGACTAGATGAGAGTTCCGCTGGAAGCAACTTGAAGGGCGTGAATGATTTACGGGATGATTTAAATGTGGAAACATGGGTAGTGGGACTTGCGGCACTTTCAGAGACTCTTGATAGAATGGCAGATGTTGGTGGTTGTCACTACGATTCCAACAGACCGTTTGACCGTGTACCTGATACAGATGCAGCGGATGATACAGATACAAATTGTCCCGCGCAGGGAGATACAGAGGCCGGTCATGCATTTTTAGCAAACAGCAAGGCGTCTCTGACCAACATACTTTATTACATAATTTCATCGTCAATATTATCAGAGAACAAATGTGACGGCCTTGATAACGATTGTGACGGAGATGTGGATGAAGGTTTTGAGCTGTTCTGCAACTGGGACGGAGAAGACGTGAAGCCCCCTGCGGATTTGTGTGTTGATCCCGGGGAGATATGTGACGGAGTAGATAATAACTGTAATGGCGAGGTGGATGAGGGGACGTGGCCGAGCCAGGGAGAGTGCGGAGGTGGAACAGTAAATTTTGATATGGTAAGTAATCCCTACACAGTTTGTCGAACAGGTACAATAGAGTGTGTAAAGGGAGTTGGAGTAGAATGTGTTGGAGATGTAGGCCCTGCGCTTTATGAGTCGTGCAACGGTCTTGATGATGACTGTGACGGGGAGATAGACGAGGGTCTGACGAACGGCGGTCAGTGCGGAACAGATGTTGGGGAGTGTGATTTTGGTCAGCTCGTATGTGTTGACGGCAACTGGGAGTGCAATGCGGTTCCAGGCACAAGCGAGATCTGTGACGGCTATGATAACGACTGTGACGGGAAGACAGATGAGAATTATCCCGAGGCCGGTCAGGGTTGCTATACAGGTACAGACAATGGTTGTCTGCCTGATGGAACAAATTGTAATGATGTCTGTGTGGCGGGAATAACAAAGTGTGTATCCGGTGGTCTTGTATGTCAGGGGGAGGTAAACGGGACGAGCGAAGTGTGTAACGGCCTTGATGATGACTGCAACGGGACAATAGATGACGGCATAACCGAGGGCGGTCTCTGTCCATCCCAGGCATCCTCCTGGGTATTGCAATCAGCATCAAACCCCAAAACCATATGTAAAGCCGGCAAGCTGGATTGTCAGGCCGCAGCGGGAATGGTTTGTGTACCGGATGATGCAGAGATAGTTGCCCCCGGTGCGGAGATATGTGACGGGCTTGATAACGATTGTGACGGTTTGATAGATGAGGGACTTTACGGAGCCTGCGGCGGCTGTACCGGTCCTGAGTGCGCGTCGGCAGATGCAGGGGAGTGCCGGGTTGGAATAGGTCAGTGCGATCCGTCCAAATCAACACCTGGCAATCCTGATTATACATTAAACTGCAACGATCAGGGTCCTGTACAGGAAGTATGTGACGGCAAGGATAATGACTGTGACGGTGATATAGACAACGAAGATTCAGATATGACATCAGTGGCTGGAGCCTGTTATCCGTCGGGACTTCCCGGTTGTGTCTCTGACGGTCACGGCGGATTTACCTGCAACGGCACCTGCGGAGAGGGAGAATTTATCTGCAGTGAGGGCAAGGTGATTTGTGACGGATATGTAAGCCCTGTAACAGAAGGGGTTGTATGTGATGATAAAGACAATAACTGTAACGGTCAAAAGGATGAGGGCATAGTGAACCAGTGCGGAGATCCTATAGATACAGATGCGTATCCTGGAGCCGCATACGGAGTAGGCGCGTGTCGTTACGGAGTTCAGTACTGCAGCCCTGGAGTTACGGCTAATCCCGATGACTGGGGCGACTGCACGGGAGCCCAGGGCCCGAAGTCTGAGCTATGCAACGGAATAGATGATGACTGCGACGGCAAATACGAGGATGCGGAGAATGCGGATCTCCTTGCCAATAATGATGATGACCCCAAAACCGTTGATTCCCTTGTTGGAAAAGAGTGCGGAACCTGTAACGGAGTTTATGAGTGCATAGAGAATACGGATGTAACGGCGACTTATCCTCTGACATCAGATGTTATGGGAGCGTACAAATTAAGCTGCGCAGGCAACCAGATAGAGCCGGAGATATGTGACGGACTTGATCAGAACTGTAACGGAGTTGCCGATGACGGAATACCTGCGCTTGTTTGCGGAGGCTGTACAGATACCGAAAACTGGGATTGCATAGATACGGATCCGGGCGCCGGGGAGTGTCAGGAGGGTACACGTCCGTGTATAGGAATATCGGGATATTCAACCCAGTGTTACGGATCAATAGGCCCTGTACCGGAAAAATGTGACGGCCGTGATAACGACTGCAACGGGTGGACAGATGACGGCCTGAGCGAGGTAAATACAACCTGTCGTGAAGCGCTTGGGGAGTGTTCGGCAGGACTTTACGAGTGTTTTACAGATACTGACAGCGCCACAACCCTTAAATGCTGTGACGAGGAAGTGTATATAAATTCAGGGGGAGCGGAGTGTATTCCTCCCCGGTATCCCGCCATTGAGATTTGCGACGGACTTGATAACGACTGTAACGGAACCCCTGATGACGAGCTTGCGCTGGTTGGAGAGACGTGCGGTTCGGGACTTGGAGTATGTTCCCCCGGTCACCTTAAGTGCCTTGAAGTTGGAGATACCGACAGTGACGCGGTAAACGGTTACAATTATATATGTGTCGGAGCCACCACTGGAACAGCGGAGGAGTGTGACAATGAAGATAACGACTGCGACGGTCTTGTAGACGAGGAGATACCGTCACAGGGAATCTGCAGCAACGCCCCCGGCTGGAACACAGATACTGATATGCAGGCTGAGAATCCTGAAGGAGTTGGGGTGTGCAATGTCGGTGAGCTTGTTTGTGTAAACGGCGCCATAGTGTGCAATGCGTCCCAGTCCCGGGCTGAAGTATGTGACGGACTTGATAACGACTGCGACGGCGAGATAGATGAGGAGAGTCAGGTTGAGTGTCCTGTGCCCGGAGCCATCTGCATGGAGGGTCAGTGCGCTGAACCTTGCGGATCTGGAGAGCTTCAGTGTCCCGGTGGAAAAGAGTGTATCGAGGTTAAGAAAGGTATGAGTGTATGTATATCGAGTCTTTGCAACAAGACCGCCAACAATGCGCTGCCTTGCGTGTTTAATGATTACTACTGTACACCTGAGATGGGTTTTACACCGCCCTGCAGCTGCGACACTTTGTCGAAGATGTGTGTTGACAACTGTTTTGGAAAGAGCTGTCCCGAGGGTACGTATTGCGTTCCCGAGGATTACGGACGTTGTCATTCAGCAAGTGAAGGCTGCGTGGTAACGGGCTGCCCTGAGGGTGAGAAGTGTGAAGCTATAGACGGCTGCACAGATGAGCCCTGCCAGGAGTGCGTTGCAGATTTATGCGTCGGTGCAAGCTGCGGTGACGGCGAATACTGTAACAGTGATGGCAAATGTGTAGGCACCTGTGAAGATGTGGATTGTCCTGCAGGTTACGGCTGCGTTGACGGAGAGTGTGCCAAAGGAGAAGTGTGTGCGGGAGTTCAGTGTGATATTGGAGTATTGTGCAATCCTGATACAGGAAAATGTGACAAGAGCGTGGTCAATCCCTGTATAGGAGTTGTCTGCAGCTATTATGAAAACTGCGTAAGCGGAGTGTGCGAGTTTGACGACTGCTGGAATATAGATTGTCCAAACGGTACAGTATGTATAACCGGAAGCTGCTACAAGCCCGCGGGTTCAACCACGGGAACAGTTGACAGCGACAGTGCAAAAGATACAGATACCAAAGAGGCTGATACTGCAGTTTCAACTGACAGCGGGAAGGATACAGATACAGGGGAAGATACGTCCGGGCCAAAGGATACGGGGCCGGTAGATCACACAGGTCTTGATAATATACTTGCAACCGGAGCCGGCGGGTGTATGTGCAGCGAGGCAACCGGAGCAGAGAACAGCAGCAGTGTGATTACTTATCTTGTGATGCTTCTGATGGGACTTTATCTTGCAGCAAGAGTGAAACTTGTAAACCGCAGAGTTCTGGTTAAAGTTTTAATTGCGGGCGCGGCGGTGACAGCCCTTGGATGCCAGGCGGAGCCTTATAATTTTAACGATCATAAAGATACGGGGGGCAGAGATACCTCCGGAGTTTCTACAGATACCGGAAGCTCGACAGACTCTGATACCTCTGGTTTGTCAACAGACAGCAATGATAGCGATGGCACCGGTGGAACAGATGATCTCTATGATACAGAAAAAGGAGACGAGTGCTCGGTTACAAGCGGAGCGGGCTGCGAGGATGGTGAGACCTGCTGTCTGAATTTAAATGAAATAGCGGTATGCACCAATCTTGACAGTTCATTGTCCCACTGCGGAAAATGCAATGAGGCCTGCACAAAGACAAACGCCACTGCAGTGTGTGAAAAAGGAAAATGTAAACTAAGCGTGTGCGAGTCCTATTTTTACAATGCTGACAGCGATGATGAAAACGGCTGCGAGTATTACTGTCAGCCCACAGTTGACATGGGCAAAAATATGGATTTTTGTGACGGTGTGGCCACATCTGCAGATCCCGACAATGACAATTATAATCCCTTGGATAATGACTGTGACGGTTCTTATGACGAGGATGCCAGGTTTCTTACGGATGTTCTGAACTGCGGTTACTGTGGGAAAATATGTCAGTTTAACCATGCAAAGGCGACCTGTGAAAACGGAAAATGTCAGATGGGAGACTGCAGCGACAACTGGTACAATCTTGAAGTAGGCGCGGGTAACGGCTGTGAGACTTTCTGTACAGGTGACCCCACGGCAGTAGAGCAGTGCAATCTTTTAGATGATAACTGTGATGGAAATATAGACGAGGGAAACCCCGGAGGCGGAGGAGCCTGTTACATAGACACAGACAGTGATGCGGGCTGTGTTCAGGATACAGACGGAAATTTTAAATGTGAAGGAGCCTGTACAACAGGAAGTTTAATCTGCAGCGGCGGAAGCGTTGAGTGCAGAAACAGCGGACTTCCCACCCTTGAGGTGTGTGACGGAATTGATAACAACTGCAACGGTCTTGTTGATGAGTCACTGACATCGAGCTGCGGCGGCAATACATCGGGAGATGCCAACGAAGGTCTCTGTTCATCTGGAGTTGCGGCCTGTGATCCTGATAAATCCACCCCTGGCAGTCCTGTTTATGACACGGAACACTGCATGGGTTCTGTGATACCTGCCGATGAGTTGTGTGACGGTTATGACAACGACTGTGACGGTCTTGTTGATGAGGTTGCAGCTGTTGACGGTAACAATAATAATGTAGAGACAAAAGACAACCGCCTTGGAGTTTCGTGCGGTCTTGGTGCCTGTGCAGGAAACACACAGGTGTGCGTGAACGGCGAGGTCAAGTGCGAAGGGGGAATAACTCCTGGTGTCGAGCTTGCCTGTGACGGAATTGACAATGACTGTGACGGAATGAAAGATGAGCAGTCGAGCTATCAGTGCGGGGGCTCAAACGGTATTGAGTGCAATGATACAGCTGGTTGTGACAGCTACAGCGAAGGAATCTGTCAGGGTGGCGTTCTTGCCTGTGATACGGATAACGCACAGTTCTGCAACGGTTCGGGGGGACCCTCCTGCAGCGATACAGATCACTGTGACGCCTGTGACGGTCTTGATAACGATTGCGACGGAGTGATTGACGAAGACGCCTTTTACACGGACACAGACACGGTATGCGGAGATCCCTGTCATAACGGCGAGCTTAAGTGTGAAAACGGAAGTTTAAAATGTATCAATGCTTCCGCACCTTCAAAAGACATGTGTGACGGAGTAAATGACAATATAAGCGAAGACTGTAATCCTCTTACTCCCGACGGGAGCGGAGATACGGATTATCTTTCATCCTGTGACGGTCCGGATGCGGGTGACTGCAAAGAGGGATACTGGGACTGTCAGGGCGGGGTAAAATTCTGCAACGAGGATACGGATGCTGATGTGGAAGATGCCTGCGACGGAGTGGATAACGACTGTGA
>JAFGVO010000205.1 GCA_016937935.1 Deltaproteobacteria bacterium
AAATTCATATTTTAATCAGCATACAAAACAATTATATTTGACAATACATAGCAGACATCAAATAATTATATTTTTTGTGGACCTTTTATATAACATGAAGTATCCTTTTAAATCCAATTACGAACAAAGAGAGTTTAATAATGAAGAGTCTTTTCCTTACTATATTAATGTTATCATTTTTAATTATTTCAGGCTGCTGGTCTGCTGCCCGAATTGATGTTGATACAGACAGTGCAGACATTTATTCATTGGACAGTGATACATTAGAAAGTAAAACATCAGACAGTGACACTGCAGACAGTGATACCTTTAACAATTTCAAAATAGACAGCGACACTTCTGACTCTTCTGAATATGATTCAGACAAATTTGAGTTTTCCTTTATTTCAGTCTGGAAAACAGACAACCCGGGAACATCAGACGACAACCAGATAACTCTGCCTCTTGCTTCAAACGGCAACTATGATTTTACCGTAGACTGGGGTGATAACACAGAGGATCTTATTTATGTCGGCATGGATTTGGCAAAAACACATATATATGCAAAACCCGGCACATATACAGTTTCAATAACAGGTTCATTATCCGGATGGTCTTTCAATAATTCGGGTGATAAGGAAAAAATAATCGAAATAAAAAACTGGGGCCCACTTTCATTTGGAGATACCACCGGACAATTCTTTGGATGTGCCAATCTGAACATTACCGCAAAAGATCAACCGGATTTAAGTAAAACTAAAAGTTTATCCAATGCATTTAAACTTTGTAATTCCTTAGTTGGAAACTCTTCATTTTCTTCATGGGACACTTCAACTATTACTGATATGAGTTACATGTTTGCTCATGATTATTTTTTTAACCAGGACATTTCATCATGGGATACTTCAAAAGTTACCAATATGAGAGGCATGTTTTTGGGAAGCAAACTATCAGTAGATAATTACGATGCTCTCCTTATTGGCTGGGAATCCCAATCGAAACAAGAAAATATAGTTTTTGACGGAGGCTATTCACAATACAGTTCACAGGACGCAGCAGGTTCACGGACAAGACTTATCAAATATTATTACTGGAAAATAATTGATAATGGTCAGCTTTAAAAAGGCCCTCTCTTTAAGAGTTCCCTCTTTGTTCCTTTAGCATAATCACCTTCAGTATAATCACCTTTAATATAATCAATTGACACCCATCTTTGCCAACGAGTATAATTGCGTGAGAAACAGATATTAAAAAGAAAGAGAATAAATATGAATAAATTTACTTTAATTTTATTGGGATTACTTGGATTAATTATTATTGCCTGTTCTGATGCGTCCAGTATTGATAAGAACGATTCAGGAATCATGACTGATTCGGATACAATCAAAGATACTGCAACAATTACCGGCTCTGATTCAAATACTGGAACTGATTCGGCAATTGACACGGGCTCTGATTCAGCAATTGACACAGGCTCTGATTCAGCAATTGACACAGGCTCTGATTCAGCAATTGACACAGGCTCTGATTCAGCAATTGACACAGGGTCGGATTCGGATTCGGATACTGAAACTGATTCGTCTGTTGTTAGTTGCTGGGGGCAGGAAGGTTGCGCAAAATCACAATATTGTAATTTTGGAAACTGTCTGGCCGAAACCGGAGTGTGTGAAGATGTACCGACTATGTGCCCGTTGAATATGGATCCCGTATGCGGATGCGACAATGTAACTTACAGCAATAGCTGCGCAGCTGCTGTTTCCAGAATGACCGTTGACCATAAAGGTGCCTGCGAAGCTGACGTATGTTCAACATTAAACAAACAGGGCTGCTGCTCAACAGATTGTCCCTGTACAGAAAAGGGACAGACCTGTGCATTGGCTGCCTACGACGGCAGTTCACAAACCGGTGTGTGTAAATCAAGTCTCATTGATGGATGCTGGAGTGTTGCAGACTGCAACGACGGCCAGATGGGTCAGATGTGCGTAGGAGCATCTGTATGCGGTTGTGGTGATAACTGTTTTCTGCCAGACACCGAGGGCAGTTGCTTAGCCGCATCCGCAGGGGCATGTGATTCAAGCGTTGACTTTAATAGCTGTAACAAAGGATATGACTGCTACCCCATGGGAAAAACAAGAGGAGACATCTGTCTCCATCTCCTTGAAGGCATTCAATGCTGGAGCGACGACGATTGCAAATCGGGCACCACATGTCAGAACGTACAGTTATGCGGCAGCAACGAAAAATGCCTCTCCACCCCCGGCCAGTGCCTGATTAAATAAATCAGACTTTACCTTTTTCTGATAATATGATTGCAATTTTTTTTGTTGATTTGAACTCTGACAGGATAATTACCATCATTACTGTTATCGGGACACTTAGGATCATTCCTGTTATTCCCCATATAGATCCCCATAGTGACAGGGTGATAATAACTACCAGAGAGCTTACATTTAAGGAGTTGCCCATCACTTTTGGTTCAATGATGTTTCCAACAACAACCTGTATTGCCCCTACGCCTCCCAGGACCCAAAAGAACGGAGCGAGAGTTCCAAACTGGAGTGTTGCAAATATTGCGGGAAAAATTGTAGCGATCAGTGAGCCTATTGTAGGAATATAGTTCATTAAAAATATTAAAAATGCCCAGAAAAGCGGCGCGTCAACGCCAATGATTAATAGAACAATATAACTTAAGATACCTGTTAAAGCACTGACCGCTGTTTTTAATGTTATGTAGCGGCTGATAGAATCATCAATTCGGGTTAATATGCTGTTAACCTTGTTGTAGTCGGACTCATCGGGATAAATAAATGATATTTTTTTCATAAATACACTCTCTTCTATAATGAGAAAAAGAGTGTAGATTACTATCATAAAAGCATTTCCGAAAATTGAAGAGAGGGAGTTGAATACACCTTTTAAAATTGATGTGTAATTAAAATTATTTGTGGCGGCTGTTAAATAGTCTGTAATCTCAATATCAAATTTACTGTTTATTAAACTCATTATCGAAGTTACGTTCTTGTCATATAAAGGAAGTGATTTTGATAACTCCTGAATATTTGAAGTGAGAAGTCTGATTATTACAGCTATCAATAAAAACAAAATTAAAGTTGAACCTGCTGTTAAAAAAGCCCTTGGAATTTTTTTAAAAAATCTAATTTTAAGAATGCTGTTGCGTACTGTTTTTATTAAAAACCAGAATAGCAGGGCCAGAATAAACGGAATAAAAAGATCTTTTCCAAATACCAGAATTAAAACAATAATAGTCAAAGATATTAATGTGTATGCAATGTTTGAAATTTTCATCTACTGTCCTCAATGTTATGCAAAAGTTACCAGACTGTCTCTTTAGTAAAGTAAATATGTATCTTATACATCATTCACTAAAAAGTTAAAAAAATAGCTTCATGATTACAAATTTACAATGAAGTCAGCTATTGCAGTTCAAAAGCACCGGCGTCACAGGAGGCGCTTCGGGGTTCTCCCCGTTGATCAACTTTTGGGCAATCAGAACCGAGATCGATAGCAGGTGAATCTTTTGCAATGGCGGCGGTGAGAGAGAAACCACCGTTGTCCCCCAACGTTTGCAGCAGAGGGTCGGCAAACACAATACCCTCGGTACAGGGAGTGTCAGGGTTACCGTTATTTTTAATCTCGGGCCACTGAATGTTTCCGCCGTTATCGGTAAATGATTCGTGGCAGCTGGTGGCACTATATTCATTTTGGGTAGTGTTGTATGAAAAGATACAGTTCTTCAGCCCAATAGCGGCCTCTTTTCCTTTAAAAATGGCAGGGCCGTAGTCCGCTGAGTTTCCGGTAAAGGTACAGTTTGTGAAGTTGGCTGTCGCGGCACCGTTAAAAATGGCACCTCCATTGGTGGTTACCGAATTGTCCGCAAAAGTGCAGTTTTCAATTGTTGCAACGGTGTTTTGCCCCACAAAGATGGCCCCCGCATGGGCACCGGTTGTCTGGTTGGCAAAGGTAGTACCCCGTAACAGCAGGGGTACAGATTCGTGATAAAGTGCACCTGAACCGGACGCGGGATCCCCAAAGCTGTTTCCATTAAATTCGCAATCGGTAATGGTCGACTGTGAGCCCTCGTAAAAGTAGGCGAACACGCCGCTGCCATGGGTCATGGCGGTGTTTTGAACAAAGCGTGTACCGCACATGATAAAATCTCCGGAGGTGTCGTAGTTCATTCCATCAATATACAACCCGCCTCCGTTGCCGAACTGCCCGTCCCCCACACTGAGAGCACCGTTACCGGCAAACACGCTGTTTAAAACGGTGAGAGTTGAGCCGCGATTTAAAATCCCGCCACCGTTGGAAGCACTGTTGTTTTTAAAAGTGCAGCCCGAAAATATGGCTTTGCTTAAGCCTCCGGCGTACACAGCACCGCCCCCAATCTCACCGTCACGGCTGGCGCAATGATTGTTTTTAAATAAAACGTCAATGGCAACCAGTGTACCATACCATGGATGACGGATTGCCGCTCCCGAGTTGGAAGGGGTATTTTCCTCTTCAGCTTCATTGTCGACAACAAACCCGTCCTCCAGACTGATAGACTGAATTGTGAGGTTGGTGTGATTCTCCAAATCCAAAATTCGAGTGGACTTTCCACCGCTCAATGTAATATCTCCACCTCCATCAATCACAATCTCACCGTCACTGCCCGAGTTAAGATAAATTGCCTGCTCAAGAACAATAGTATGCGGACCGCCACAGTCAAAGGAAATCTCCCCTCCCCCGTCACTGTTTACCTTATCCGCCGCTTTCCTAAGTGCTGCTTCATCGCAGCTGGCCCCGCTGCCATCGCCAACTACAATGGCACTGTCTGACAACTCTACAGGGGGTGGAGAATCGGGGCACTGCACCTCCACTGGCGGCGCAGTATCAATCCCAAACGAAGGATCAGTGTCCCCGGTTTTATCACCAGCCCCGCTGCCATCGCCACAACCCGACAATGCAATCAACAGGACTAAATACAAAATTGTTATTTTCATATGACTCCTCCCTGATATAATTTCAATAAAATCGCAGGTCGTCAGTTTACCTGCCGCCGAAAAAGCCTGTTATTACCACCATTTGTTCGGTCGGGGATAAACCCCGATCCCTACATTTTTTTATATACATTCTTTAAAAACTCCACTTATTAGGATGCCAGTTACTCTAACAAATATTATCTCTTATTTCAGGACCCTGGGTTTTTAAAAGATTCTCTGCTTTTTTTAGTGTAAGTCCTTTTGTACATCCGGTCTCAGTTACTGCACATGCTCCACATGCGGATGCGAAAAGAGCAAGGTCTGTAAGATCATCAGGGATGCCTCCCCCGTTTAGTACATAATAAATAATACCTAAACAAAAAGCATCTCCAGCCCCGGTTGCATCAATACAGTTAACATTAAAAACCGGAAAGCGCTTAAGAGTATCCCCATAAGAGAAAACAAAACCTTTTTCACCTTCGCTTACAAAAACAACAGGAAAACCTTTTTCTCTTAAAAACTGTGCCCCTTTTGCAATATCAGTCTGCCCGGTTACAACTTTTGCTTCATATTCATTTATATGGAGAATATCTGTATACGGGGCACATTCAAAAAGTGAACCCGAGTGAGAATCGCTCAGTATAATATAGTCCACGATATTTATACAGTTCATCTCTTTTGCCTGTTTTAAAATGTATTTGAGATTACCGTCAATATCAGGGGATGCGGGGGACTCGCCAATGTAAAATATTCCCGGTTTTATTTTGTTCAATTTTGATAAAAGATCATCACTTTTAAAATGAATACTAGCACCTTTATCAACAATAAAACCCCGTCTGCCATTATCAAATGTAACAATAATTGCCTTGCCGGTACCCGCATCATCAACAGTTATTGATTGATCATTAATTTTGGACTTTTTAAAAGTTGACTTAAGAAAATCACCTTCGGGATCATTACCAATTGCACCACAGCAGATTATATTGTCACCTGCAATTTCAAGCCCGGAAAGATCCAACGCAACATTTAAAGCATTGCCCCCTGCATTAGATGAAATCCCGGTATTATGACCACTGTCAGGTTTAACAGCTCCTCTGACTTCTCCTGTTATAATATCAACTACTATAGTGCCCGCGCAAAAAATTGTGTTATTCATAATTAAAGATTAGCATTAATTAAAAAAATCTTAAAAATTATTTTTATGGATAAATATATTCGTGTTGAATATATGAATGTTTTATGTTTACCAGGATTCGTTGTTGTAAGTAGGTAGAAAGAGTACTTCCATTGTTTGAGAAACTGTATTGCACGTATCTGTTCCAAACCCGCCCCAGTATTGATTTGCAATACCAGGTCTTATTACCCAACCAGGATTGGGACAACTGGCAGCATCGGACTTGTAGGCAATTCTGCTGGCATCTTCATTATTGTCGTATTCCACAACCCAGTCTTCACCGTTGCAATTTACTAAGAACGCCACTGTCTCATTGGCAAAATTTGCAGCGATACTTTGAGCCTCCGGGCCAATACAGGTAACTCCATGGGGAGCATAGGTTCCACGCAAAAGGACAATTCCAAAGGTAATAGTATTGTTATTAACTGCATCTGTCAGCAAAGTGTCAAACTGCTTCCATTTATCAAGGACGGTAGATGAAGGAGCCTCTCCCCCAACAAAATCACCTCCGAAATGAATACCCTTAATATTAGAATCTGCATTGGTGGGATCAATAACTCCATTACCACAATAGCGATAACTTCCTGATGGAGGATTTGGAAGCTGATACAGATAATATCCTCCACAATTCATCACACTTACAGACACGGATTTATAACAAGGTTTTGTTCCGCTGTCATAGCCGTGAAAACATACCTGCTTAGATACCGGACCATCAGTAACATTTTCAGGATGACTTCCGTTTAACCAGCCGGGCATCTCTGCGTCACAACGAAAACGGCCGGGAGAAAATTCCGGCATCATTGTTCCGGCGCTGCCTTCAAAACGATACCAGAGGTTATCAGATGCAAAATTATCACCCGTAACTGTTCCATCATTGTACATCATCGAACGATTCTCATCATTTAATGATGTGTAATCACCAGTGATACAGGGATCACACTTATCGCCCAGTCCATTTCCATTTATATCATCCAGACCACAAGGTTCAGTATCTATGCCTGTATCTGAATCAGTTCCTGTATCAGAGTCACTGCCTGTATCTGAATCTGTCACTGTATCTGAATCTGTGACCGTATCTGAATCACTGACTGTATCTGAGTCACTGACTGTATCTGAGTCACTGCCCGTATCTGAGTCACTGACTGTATCTGAGTCACTGACTGTATCTGAGTCACTGACTGTATCTGAATCACTGACTGTATCTGAGTCACTGCCCGTATCTGAGTCACTGACTGTATCTGAGCCACTGCCTGTATCAGTGGTCGTATCAGATGTTCCCGAGTCTGTATTCTTGTCCATGTTTTTATCAATATTAATATCTTCTAAACCGATAATATTGGAGCACCCCAGTGCGAATAGTAAATATAAAAAATATAAATACTTCATTAAAACC
>JAFGVO010000206.1 GCA_016937935.1 Deltaproteobacteria bacterium
CTGCTCTGCTCTGCTCTGCTCTGCTCTGCTCTGCTTAGACATATGAAAATCCTTTCATCTTAAGTGTCAAATTATTAAACACAAAATATTGTTTTTAATTACTTCGGATTATATTACAAACAATTATGTATTTGTGTCAATATTAAAATTTGGATTTTGATTGGGAAGGGAGAATAGATTATATATTACAGAAGTGATGCAGTGCTTTACGCCTCGTGGGCTTCGGATCTTTGTTTTGATAGGGTTACGAGGCTTCTTGCGAGGGCGCTTATTTGTTGGGCTGCGGGGCTTGAGGGGTAGGAGGCCATCAAGGGGGTTCTTTCTATTATTGATTTTGCGAGACTTGGGTCTCTTAGTACAAAGCCGGCGTATCCCATGTGGATTGGTAAAAAGCGGCCGGCTACTCCTGAGATTCTTCTGTATAGATCTTTGCCTTCGGCCCGGTGTTTTACTTTGTTTGATAATAGTTCGAAGTTTTTTACTCCAAACTCTTTTGATAATACTTTCATTACTGAGAACACATCTCTTACTGATGTGGGGTCGGGGGTTGTTACTCCTAAGACTATGTCTCCTGCTGCTGCAAGATTCATGGCGGTGTCCCCTATTCCTGCTGCTGTGTCTATTACTACATATTCATATCTGTCATGGAGTCCTCTTACGGTTTCTATCAGGTCAACCCGCATTCCTTCGTCCATTTCTACCATCTCTCTTCTTCCTGATGCTGTTGGCAGAAGATCCACATTCCACTTTGTTGTTACTATTGCCTCTTCTAATAAGATATTTCCCCGCACTACGTCGTACAGAGTATTTGAGACGTTGATCCCTAAAAGCTGATCTGCATTTGCAAGGCCGAGATCTCCGTCTAAAATCAGCACCCTCCCCCCAAGGGCGCCAAGAGCAATTGCTAAATTTACAGAGATGGAGCTTTTTCCAACTCCCCCTTTTCCACCTGTTACTGAGATGAATTTAAGATCTGCACCTTTATAAATTCTTGGAAGTGTTATTATCCCTTTTGAATTATCGCTGACAAGTTCCATATTAAACCCTTTTTTTAATTGTCACTGCCTAATATATATCTGGCTATTCTTTCTGCAACTGCAACTTCTATATCTTCTGGTACTCTTGAGCCGGTTGTTAAATATGCCGCAGGAAGTGATGTGGCATGTAAAATATTTAGTATACTGCCCGTCTGAACGCTCTCATCCACCTTGGTAATTATTACCCTTGACGGATTAAGAGGGGCAAACCTCTTTGCAATTGCTTTTATGTGTGCCGGTGAGTAAGCCGCAGGAACATGAAGAGATGTTTCAACGGGCTCGCTTGCCATGGCAAGAATATCAGCAAGTGAATTTAAGGCTTCGTCGCTTTCATAAACCCGTCCGGGAGTATCCACAAGTATAACATCCGCACTGCTGTAAGCTTTTAACATTGAGAGAAATTTTTCGGGCCTGTCTGCAACAACCATCGGAACTCCGATAAGCTCTGCGTAACGCCTTGACTGCTCAACAGCTCCAACACAATAAGTATCTGTCAATGCCATTACAACATTCATACCCTCTGACAGACTCATACGTGAGGCCAGTTTTGCCATTGTTGTTGTTTTGCCCACTCCGCTTGGTCCGCAGAATGCAAAAATTCTGGAACCGTTACCCGGAACAAGAGGACCTGCTACAGTTGTCTCTCTGACAATTATCTGACGCAGCAGTCCCCTTGCAAGTGTTAGCCAGTCCCGCTGGCCCAGATTCTGAAGACCTAGCTCCATTTCACACGCTCTTATATAACCTTTTGCATACTGGGGAAGAACACCTTTTTCTACGAGCTCAGAATACAAAGGTCCTAACATTCTTGAACTCTCCTGGCCTTCGGAGTAGTCGTTTAATATGTGTTTAAGCTCTCCAAAACCCGGAAGCACCGTGTCGTTTGTGAGTTGTTTAAGTTCTCTCACCATTCTTCGTAAAGATGTAAACTCTTCATAAAAAGGAGCCAGATGGTCTTCCATCATTTTTGAAACTATCTCTGTATCCATAATATCATCGCTGCTTTTCTTTGCCTGCTTTTTAGAATCCTGTTTATCAGGCTTATCGGCTTTACCCTTTGGCTCGGGTGCTAATGTGGAAACGGCTGTAACCTCTACCTCTCTTTTTGCATTGTTAAGATGACGCGCCGAAATAATCATTGCATCCGCCCCTAAATTCGCTTTTGTAAGATGAAGTGCCTCTGCCATACTGCTAGCTTTAAATGTTCTGGTTTCCATAAATTAACCTCTACTTGCCGTTGAACTTTCAAGTGCTCCCACAACTCCAAGGGGCACGATGTCAGTTCCTGTTGATATCTCCGCATATGATAAAACCCCGAGACCCGGTATTCTGGGTCTGATAAAATCCGAAATTGCCCGCCTTGTATCTGGTGATGCAATAAGCACCGGAGGCGCTGAAGAACGTGAGAACTCCGGAGCCATTCTTTCAACCTGCTCAAGAAGTCTTCGTCCTAGTCTGGGTTCAACTCCTAAAATCTGAGAAGATGACGACTGACTGTTCTGACGAATCTCATTTTCAAATCCTGTATCGAGAACTATGCCGTAAACTCTCTCATCTTCACTGATATATTTGTGAGTTATCTGTCTTCCAAGACGGACTCTGCATAATTCAACAAGCTGATCTATATCTTTAGTTCTTCCTGCAAACTCACCAAGAGCCTCAAGTATTGAACGCAGATCCCTTATGCTTACGCCCTCCTTAAGGAGGCCTTTTAAAACCTGTCCAACTTCTATTGCAGACATCAGGCCTGGAATAAGCTCTTCAACAACCCGTGAATTGGTTGAGGCAACTATATCAAGAAGATCCTGAACTTCTGATCTGCCAAGGAGCTCGTGAGCATGGGTTCTTAAGAGTTCTGTAATATGTGTAACCATAACTGTTGTAGGATCAACCACTGTAAAACCGTTATTTTCTGCAAGAGCCCTGTGTACAGGTTTAATCCACCATGCGGGAAGTCCAAATGTTGGCTCAACAGTTTCAATACCTTCAAGGTGAACACCCGGTCTGAGTGTTCCACCGGGGTTAAGAGCCAACAGATATCCAGGCCATACTTCGCCCTGACCAATTTCATTGCCTGATAAAAGCAGCCTGTACTGTTTTGCGCCAAGGCGAAGATTATCCCTCACATGCAAAGGAGAGAGAATAATACCAAGCTCTGTAACTATGCTGCGTCTTAAAGATGCAACCCTGTTTGTAAGCTCGCCTCCCTGTGCAACATCAATAAGAGGAACGAGCTCATAGCCAACCTCAAACTCAAGCATTTCAACAGGAAGCATTCCGGCCAGTCGTTCCCGTTCTGTAAGTGGAGGCTGAGCCGAACCATCTTCCATTAAACCACTCGCTCCCGATGTTCCGGCTGCTGACTCTAATTTTCCCGCATTTCTCGAAAGTGCATAGAGGCCGGCTCCCAAAAGTAAAAATGGAATTGCCGGGAATCCGGGTACAAGAGCCATGGCACCCATTGCATAGGCAGTTACTTTTACAGGACGGCTCTGTCTTAAAAGCTGATTTGAAATTGAGCCGCTTAAAGTTCCACCCTGGGTAGAACGGGTAACAACAAGACCTGCTGCTGTAGAAATTAAAAGAGAGGGAATCTGAGAAACAAGACCGTCACCAACTGTCAATATTGTAAAAGTTGCCGCAGCATCTGCTGCTGTCATATCCTGCTGTGTAATACCAACAATAAAACCGCCCACAATATTTATACCTGTGATTAAAAGACCCGCAATGGCATCACCTCTAACAAACTTGCTGGCACCATCCATTGTTCCGTAAAAATCTGCTTCACTCTGAATCTCAAGACGTCTGGCCTTTGCACCTGCTTCGCTTATGAGCCCAGAAGAGAGATCCGCATCGATTGCCATCTGCTTGCCGGGCATGGCATCTAAAACAAACCTTGCTCCAACCTCTGCAATACGACCGGCACCTTTTGTAATAACTATAAAGTTAATAATAACTAATACTAAAAATATAATAACACCAACAACGTAGTTTCCCCCCACCACAAAATTTCCAAAGGTTGAAATAACACGTCCGGCCGCATCAGGACCTTCACTGCCGTGGAGAAGAATCAATCTTGTTGTTGCAACGTTCATAGCGAGTCTTGCCAAAGTACTTATAAGAAGAAGTGAGGGGAAAATAGCAAGGTCGAGTGGTTTCTCAATATAGATAGCCGCGAGAAAAAGACAAAGGGCAAAACCGATACTTAAAGAGAGAGCCATATCCATCAAAAATGGAGGCATGGGCATAAGCATCATTACAAGAACACCAATCAAAGAGACGGGAAGTATAATATCCTTTGATAATTTTACTCCGCCGGCTGCTGTTAATGATGGACTGTTGCTCACATTTATCTCCCTTTAATGTTGTATACCCAGGCTAAAATTGAGGCCACTGCCTGATAGAGCTCAGCGGGTATAAAACCTCCCACTTTACCATTACTATACAAAGCTCGTGCCAACTTTGGACTGGGTACAATAGGTACTCCATTCTGCCGTGCACGCTCTCTTATTTTTGCAGCCATTTCGTCTACACCCAGCGCCACTATTACGGGAGCGGGATCACTGCCCACCTTGTAACGAAGTGCGGCAGAGTAATGTGTAGGGTTGACAACCACCACATCTGCAGTGGCTACACCGTCAAGCATCCGTTGCCTGGCCATGTCTCTTTGACGCCCCCTCATACGCCCCTTCTGCACCGGATCTCCATCCTGCTGTTTATATTCGTCCTTAATCTCCTGCTTGGTCATCTTCATTTTCTGTTCCATGCGGTACCTGGCTATCATGTAGTCAATTACAGCGATAATACAGATTGCGATTCCAGTATGAATAATAACTTTCAGGGCAATTTCACCAATGCGCATCATAATTTCTGAAGCGCTTAGAGCCACAAATCTGCCGCTGTTTGTAAGCTCATTCATCAGCACCCGCACAGATAGAAAACCAATTGCAATAACCTTTACAAGGGATTTTAAAAGTTCAATGACCGTATTGCCCGAAAAAAAGAGTTTAGGAATTGCAGGAAGAGGATTGAATTTATTAAAATTGACCTCCATTGCTTTTGGAGACCATTTAAGGCCCACCTGAGCAATCTGTGAAATGATAGTCAGAAAAAACATAAGCATAACAAAAGGGCCCAGCATTGCGACAATCATGCGCCCGGTAAAAACTACCATTGCCCCTTCATTGCCGTGGGTGTCAAGACGCCCAAGTGTTGCCATTGAAAGAGAAGATAAAGACTGAGTGATACCGGATAAAAGGATTACAATACCCGCAGTACCTCCCACAATTGAGACTGCCGACGCAATATCCTGACTCTTGACAACCTCGCCCTTTTCACGAAACTTCTCTCGCTGCTTCGGGGTCGCGTCCTCAGTCTTCTGGCCTTTATCCTGCTCGTCAGACACAATCCGCTCCTTTTAAAACCCTGCTATGACGCCTGAGGCCAACGGTTCAATAGTATTTAAACTGTGCTCAAGCCATACAGCCATCTGTGGAAGAGCTCCACGCAATGCAATTAATCCTAGCCCGATTGAAATTGCAAAGCTCAAAGCAAAGAGGTTGATTTTTGGCGCAACTCTCGCAAGAATGCCGAGGGCCGTAAGTACACCAAGAAGCACAATTAAAATAGGAGCCACAAGCTGGGCCGAACCAATAAAAATCAATGAAGCACTATCAACAAGAGTTTTTGCTGAAATAACAGTGGGAATTACAGTCCCTGGTGGCAATACTATAAAAGAGGTACTAATAAGTTTAAAAAGAACGTGATGAATATTTAAAGCAAGAAACATCATAGATGTGATAACACCTAAAAAACGGGCTGTTACAACTGTACTTCCCTGAGTCATGGGGTCTACAACCTGAGCAAACCCAAGCCCCATGGGAATACCCATAAGACGGCCTCCGCCTTCAACGGCCGCAAACACAATTGATGCGGTAATCCCTGCGGATGCTCCAACTGCCGCTTCACCTGTCACAGCAATTAAAAATCCTATTACATCGAGAGGAGGAGGCACAATTGCAGGAAGTCCGAGATAGGTAATAAAAGATATGAAAACAATAATTGCTGCTTTAATCTGCATTGGAATCAGTCTGGAACTTAAAAGAGGAGCCGAAACAAAAAGAAACGCCATGCGTATACTAATGAGACTGAAAATCATAAATGCGGGAACAATGGCGTCAATATTGGAAAATGAAGGGATCAATGACCCACCTTCTCCATCTGACTCACAATCGTAGTCATAAAATCAACAAGATGAGAGATTGACCATCTACCGGTAAAAATAACCATGACAGCTGCGGCAATAAGCTTTGGAACAAAAGAGAGGGATGTCTCCTGAATCTGAGTGGCAGCCTGAAGTACAGCAACAAAAAGGCCCACTGCCATGGCCGCACCAAGGGGAGGTCCAACCACGTAAATTGTTGTCAATAAAGCCTGAACACCAATCTGGATTACCATTTCTACACTCATCAGTTCACCATAAAACTTCTGACGATAGAACCCACAATGAGATTCCAGCCGTCCACAACAACAAAGAGCATTAGTTTTAATGGCAGTGATATGAGAGCCGGCGGCAACATTATCATACCCATTGACATTAAAAGAGATGCTATTGCTATATCGAGAACAATAAAGGGAATAAATAGCATAAAACCCATTTCAAATGCGGTTTTAAGTTCGCTTATCATAAATGAGGGCACAAGAACCTTCATAACAATATCATCCCTGTCATTTGGAAGTGGAGTTTTGGAAATATCGTAAAAGAGCATGAGATCTTTCTCTCTTGTATGCGCAAGCATAAACTCTTTTAAAGGGGCTGTACCTTTTGCAATGGCCTCCTCTTCTCCAATCTGTTCCTGGCGATAGGGTTCAATTGCATCATTGTTTATCTTCTGGGCAATTGGAGCCATTATAAAAACAGTCAAAAAAAGTGAAAGTCCAATCATTACCTGATTGGGAGGAACCTGCTGTGTTCCGATAGCCTGACGGAGAAAGGAAAAAACAATTACGATTCGCATAAATGAAGTCATTGACATCAGAATTGCAGGAGCAAGAGATATAACTGTCAAAAGCCCCAGTATTTTCATTCCTTCAACTAAATTTGAAGGTCCCTCTTCTCCTCCTATTGAGAGATTTATTTGAGGTATTGCAAAAGAAGTTGCAGGTATCAGTAGAAGAACCACCGGGACTAAATATATAACTCTTATGTTAGTTAATTTTTTCATGCCTGCATCTTTGGTGTCTGATTCGCCGCAGCCTCAATATCGGCTCTCATTCGTGCAAGAGCCATAAGCCCTGCGGCATTTGAACCTGTATTACTGTTAACATTTATATTATTAGAAAAGTTATGCCCCTTGTTTGAACCAATATTTGAGCTCATTTTTGAGCCGGCATTTGAAAATGAATTATATCCCGGAACAGTATGAGTATTCTGTCTAAGTGAACTATTAAGGGCACCTTCAAATCCTGACTCATTATATTTATTACTATTATAGCTGCTCCCTTTGGGCTCTGCACCACGGTCTTCAAAGGTAAATGATTTTTCAATATTGTCAGATTTGACTCCGTTACTATATGCCGAAGTGTTAAAATTAAAACTCTTCATGTTTTGAGTGTTGTCAACATTGGGCACCGGGAACTGTGCAGTATCATTACCCATAAGGGTTCCGAGGGTATTTACTGAATTTTCACTGATGCCCAGAAGAAATCTTGTGCCCTGTACCTCGGCAACAACAAGCTGCTGTTTTGCACTAATTCTTTTAGATGATAATATGTCAATATTTGCATCATTGCCCGCTCTTGCCAGTTTATTTCTTTTTAAATATAGGGCTGCGCCTGCTATTAAAAGTATAAACAGAATTGCCGCAGCCACCTGAACCTGTCCTGGTCCTTCTGACGTATCAGATAAAAGCTGACTCTTTTTTTCATTTTTAGCACCCTTTTGTTCTGGATGATCTCCGGAATTGTTATTATCTGCGGTTACCGCTGCCAGAGCCAAATCAACAGCATTGAGATCTTTTTTATTACTTTTTATATTTTTTTCACTTGCATCATCCTCAGATAGTAATTTTGAAATAAGAGAGTTTTTAGGTTTTTCAGAAACAACTTTTTTGATCTCTTTATTCTCAGCCTGTTTAAGTATATTTACGGCCTCTTTTCGTGCTGCAATGTGTCTGTTATCAAGTCCAACCGAAATTACAACCTCACCGTTTACTACAAAGGCATTTGTCAGTGAACAAATCGACAGAGCATTATGTGAGACAAAAAGCTGTGCAATTGTTCCACCTGCCTGTTTAGGTACCAGTCTGATTTTGTCTATAGGAGAGTTGTCAGGAGTAGCAACACTCTCCATTGAATCTGAATCGTCAAGCTCAAGACCCATCATTCTGATTCTGATTAAACCATTGTCACAAATAACTTTTGGTTGAAAGTCATCAGGAACATCACTGACTTTAAGTCTGATAATATCACTTGCAGGAGTTGCTTCAGAAGATGTTTTAAAAATTGTATATTTTGCATCCGCAGCATTTGAGTTTATAGTCATTGTCATGAACAAAAGTGTCAAAAAAATGCTGATTGCAAACCTCATATCCAACTCCTTAAATCTAATATTTTCCCAATTTTTTTCCACAAAATCACCTGATTCAAATAAGTTACGGGAAACTCCCTTTTTAAAACTATAAATCTGCAATCTTATCAGCAGACTCACCAATCCTTCTGTTGCAACAATCCTGCCAATATATTCAGTAGTTTTTTATGTTAATTGAATTGAATGATAATATTTGTAAAATTGAACTGATTTTAAATTTAAAACTTCAATTTTAATTAATTTTAATCTATATATTTAAGCGTTTTTAAATATTAAAATTACTGAAGCTATCATAATTGAAAGTTACTAATGAATTTCTCTCAAGAGACAAACGAAGAAGCAATTTTAAAAGAATATGAAACCAGCAGGTTTAACAATCTGCTTGAATCCCATACCAAGGTTCAAAAAGCGCTGATAAAAATTGCACTTCCTATTATGTTTCTGATTTTTTCAATAACAGCAGTAGCAAGCCCGCTTTGGCAAAATCAGGCAATGGTGATATCTTTTCTGTTTTTAACAGGATTCTGGTTCTATTCAGCACGTCTTACCAGAAAAAAAGAGCTTGACCTTTCCGTATTAATTTTTACAAATTCACTTATTTTATACGAATCCATATCTCTTTTTATTATTGATGGCAACAGCGGACCTGCACTTCTAACGTGCATGATAACTATTACATATTCATCTCAGTTTTCTAAAAAAATTGTATTTATAAATGCCCTAACCATCGGTATTTCCTACATTATTTCTATCATTATCGACATATCAAAAATAATTCCCCAACGCGCTCCTTCATTAATTGGTGATGGTATATTCGTAATCGCTCTTTTACCTGTTGCTGTTTATATTTTAATAAGTATGCAGAATTACAGAGAAGGTCTTGTATATAAAAGCATATCATTAACATATAAGCAAAAAGAGATAATTAAATCCGCTAAAAATATAACTGACACAATAAACGGAGTATCTTCGAGAATTCAGGAAGTTTCTAACTCACTTGCAGCACAGCTTTCAGAACAGGCTGCAGCTATCGCAGAAAACAGCACAATTTTTAAAAACATAAGCCATATTGCTACAACTACAGCCAATGAAGCACTAATAACCAGTGGAGAGACCGGTCAAACGGCCATTAAATCTAAAAATGAAATTTTAAGACTTCAAAAGGTTAAAGAGCAGTTTAATATTGCTATCGGAGCAAGTGAAGATACAAAAGATGAATTTATTGAGCTTGCCAAAAACGCTGAAAATATTGATGAAGTGCTTCGCCTCAACAGAGAAGTGGCAAATCAGATTAAAATTCTCGCAATAAATGCCGCAATTCAGGCAGCTAAAGCCGGTGAAGCGGGCAAGGGATTTAATGTTGTGGCTACAAAAATGAAATCCATGATTTTAAATACCGAAAAACAGCTCGAAAACAGCCAGCTGCTTTTAAATGACATTAAAATTAAAGCTCAAAACGGAGCTCAGTCAATTTCAAAAAATTCAGAAATACTCCAGCAGAATTACGAAGATTTAGATGATACGGCCTCAATTCTAAAGCATCTGGGAAATCAGTTTACAACAACCTCCAGTCAGCTTGAAAGAATTACCGCCAGCGCAAAAGAGCAGCAATACAGCATAATTCAGATAAACACGGGCCTGGAACAGATAAACACCGCAGCAGAAGACCTGGGAAATCACGCCTCCACACTTGTTGAAGCTGTAACCATGCTCGATAACTCCAAACTGGAACTAATAAATATCCTCGATATAAAATAGAATATATATCGAAGATAATATATTGCCTAACAAAGCTCATATTTTACTTGTAAGTTTTATTAAAAGTCACTAATTTACCATTCAAATAATAGCTAATTCGCAGAAAATTATTACGAATTAGGTTGGACTAAATAACACTCAATCCCAAGGAGAAAATTATGAGTGATAGAATTTTTAATTTTGCGGCAGGTCCATGTACACTCCCTCTTCCAGCTTTAGAAAAAGCTCAGAGCGAATTTGTTAACTACCAGGGTCTTGGAACTTCAATCATTGAGCAGAGCCACAGAGGTAAAGCTTATGATGCAGTTCATAACGAAGCAATTGCAAACCTTCGTTCTCTTTTAAATGTGCCTGAAGATTTTGACATCCTCCTTCTTCACGGTGGTGCAACATTGCAGTTTGTATCTATCCCAATGAACCTTGCAAAAGAGGGTCAGTCTGCAGATTACATACTTACAGGCGCATGGTCTAAAAAAGCTGCTGCCGAAGGCAAAAGAGTTCCCGGATACAAAGTAATCTGGACTAATGAGGACGAAAAATTCACAAGAATGCCTCTTGCTGCTGATATTAAACCCAGTGACAATGCTTCATATGTTCACCTCTGTTCAAATGAGACAATCGGCGGAATCGAAGTTCAGGAATATCCTGACTGCGGAAATGTTCCTCTTATTATAGATGCATCATCACATATTATGAGCCAGCCAATTCCATTTGATAAAGTATCAATGGTTTATGCAGGCGCACAGAAAAACCTTGGACCTGCAGGTCTTGGTGTTGTCATTATCAAAAAATCTCTTGTTGAATCTGCAAACATGGATATTCCTGCATTTTTATCATACAAAACACATGCAGACAATGGCTCCATGTACAATACTCCTCCTGTTTTTTCAATCTACATGATGAAACTCACCCTTGACTGGGTAAAAGAGAACGGCGGAGTTACAGGCATGAGCGCTCTTGCTGACCAGAGATCAAAACTTATATATGACGCAATTGACAGCTCAGAGGGATGGTACAACTGTCCTGTTGATAAAAACTCCCGTTCAAGAATGAACATTGTGTGGAGACTTCCTTCTGAAGATCTTGAGAAAAAATTCATTGCTGAAGCAACTGAAGCAGGATTTTCCGGACTTAAAGGTCACCGTTCAGTGGGCGGAGTAAGAGCCTCTATGTATAACGCAATGCCTGTTGAAGGCGCTGCTGCTCTTGCAAAATTTATGGCTGATTTCAAAAAGAACAATTCCTAAATAACTGTCACAAAAAATTGATGTCAATCCTTGCTGTCAGGATCTTCTTTGGATATCCATGATGGATAAGTAGATGTCTGCTCCCCTTCGGCCATGTTGTCATTAATGAAGGTACTGCGATACATGTGAGCTGCTCCGAGCATATTCTCCTGCTGCTCCCCAAGACGAACAACATAATCCTCATGCCTGTGTTCGGCTAGAATGATTACTGGTTCATGCTCAGCATCGTGAAGATCTTTTACCCTGACCTTCCAGCTGAAATCTTTAGAGGCTTCAAGAAGCTCTTCTCTCATTTTGACTTTATCATAATCCCCAAGCATATTTTTAATTGCTTGTGCATAAGCATGAGGCTCCTGAACAGGCGCGATCTCAGCAATCCCTTTTAAATACATGTTTGTATATGGAATGAGCCTGGAACTGACTATTGGTACACCACAGCTTGCAGCCTGAAGAACCGACATTCCAAACCCTTCCATCTCAGAAGCTGAAACATAGAGATCCGCAAGTGAAAAGATCTGTACAAGTGTATCAAATGGAATTGTCTCAGGAACCGAAAACGCCCTGCCCTCAAGACCGGGTGTTGCAGCGATTATTCCCTGAAGCTCACGGTAAACCTCATTTTTAGGTCCTCCGAATACAAAGAGATATGTATCTTCGAAATCATTTATTGTTTCCGCAAAACCAGAAATTACAAGATCCTTTCTCTTGGTGCGATCTGCACGGCTCGCCTCAATAATAATTTTTGATTTCTTAAGCTTCTCTTCAGAAATATTACTGAATATTGAGAGACTGGTATAACCCTTGGCGCACTCATCTTTACTGCGAGGACGGTACTCAGTGTTAACACAGGGAGGAAAGTAGATAATTCTGTCCGGGTGAACATTAAAGTGAGACACAAGGGTTTTAGAGACCTCTTCAGAGGTTGAGACTGATAACGGCGTTCTTTCGCAGACTACCCTTTCATGGTGTTTTCGCTCTGTAAATTTAAGATGTTGTTTTCTGTCATAACTGTAGTCCATAAAATTTCGCTCTTTAATTGGAGCAAGGGAGTGGGGAGTCCAGATGTGACGGTTAAGTCTAAAAATATCAGAGGGACAAAGTGCTCCAGTGCTGTTTAAATGGTCAGCAAGGAGATGTCCCACAGCAACTGATGCGACAGTTGTCTTGTTAATTGTAAAAACAGGCCAGTGGGAGCGCTGAAGTCTTGATAACAGCGTTACAGAATATCTGCGCAACGAAGGGTCAAGCTGCTCAAGAACATCCATGCAGAGTTTGTGTATTTTTGTGGGGGAATCATTTACATCTATCAGAACATCGTAACTTCTAAGAGCAAGACGTCCAATGAGATATTGCCAGTTATGGCGAACCGCCCTGATATGACGCTCTTTATAATGAGTATCAAGAACACTTTTATTTAGCTTGTCCCCAAAGAACTCACGAATTCTTTCGAAAATAAAGTCAGCCTGCCAACGTTCGATCAGCTTATATCCCAAAACCCCCGCATCCCAGTAATGGGTGTTTACAAATTCAAAAACATCCCATGGCTTTACATTGAGTCCGGCAGCCATTTCATTAATGCTGTTGTAAAGATTTTCAACCTGTTCACTAAGAGCAATAGCAATATCCTCTTTGGGAAGAAATTTATCCCCACCTCCCGGTATATAAATATACTTTACATGATCAGACATCATTACTTCGCCTTCGCGAATATGAGTTGAATCAAATTCGGGAAAACCTCCCCTTGTATAAATATTAACATCATAACCAACATCTTCCAATGCAATGGCAAGGTCATTCACATAAACATTCTGACCACCTGTATCAGGGGCATTTCCGATTGGAGGATTAGGTCCTGCATAGCCGTGATTAGTTATAAGTGCTACTCTTTCACGTTCGTTTTTATGAAATTTAATCATTGGAGAGCTCCGGTTTCTGGTTTAAGGATTGAAATATTCAACAGTATAAATAAAAAGCCACCCTTGAGGCATATTTCAAGGGTCAATTGAATTTTTACCTGTTTTTTCATTTTTTTAAATAGAAATCTTTATTTTAATGGTTAGAAATA
>JAFGVO010000207.1 GCA_016937935.1 Deltaproteobacteria bacterium
ATGGACAGGGAAGCTGCAGCTACTCATACGGATAATATTAATCTTTTTGGAAAGGTTTCGATTACCTCTGCTTTTACCCCTGAAGGAAGAGTATATAAAAAGGAACTTGTGGAATATTTGAGCACTACGAGGGATTTGACCGTAGAAAAAATTGGCGGTATCAGCGGTGTTGAGGTCATGATTCCTGAGGCGACCTACCTTGTCTGGTGTGATTTTAGAAAACTGGGAAGCTGGCCAAAGGTTATGAGACGTTTAAAAGAAGGTGCGGGAGTTGCATTATCTGGAGGTGAATTCTTTGGCCCTGCAGGTGCGGGCTGGTTTAGAATAAATACGGCATATCCAGTGAATATTTTAAATTCTGCCCTTGATCAAATTGCAGATGAGTTTAAAGGTAAATAAATTTTGGAAAATTCTGACAACAAAAAAAATGCTGATTCTGATGAACTTTTTACAATGCTTCTTGGCAGAATTAAAAAGAATCTAAAACGTATGAAGGGCTGGCTTAAGCAAAATGATATAAGCTGTTACAGACTTTATAACAGAGATATTCCCCAGCTTCCCTTTGCAATTGATATTTATAATAAGCGTCTGCACTGCTCTGTATTTCTGGAAGACAAGGACTCTCTTACAGATGATGATGTGAAGTTTTTTATTCATAAAGTTGCTGATGAACTTAAAATAGACAGGAATAATATTTTTATTAAAAGTCGAAGTCACTCGAAAGGAGGAGAGCAGTACGGTGTTTTAAATAGGGACAATGATAATTTTGAAGTAACTGAAGGTGGACTCAAATTTATTGTGAATCTTTCTGACAGGCTGGATACCGGGCTTTTTCTTGATCACAGGATTACGAGGAAGCTTGTTAAAAAAGAGTCAAATAATAAAATGGTGTTAAATCTATTTGCCTATACGGGTTCCTTTTCGGTTTACGCAGCCTCTGGAGGCGCAAAAACAACAGTTACAATGGATTTGTCAAATTCATATCTTGATACCGCTAAAAAAAATATGGAGATAAACGGTTTTACGGGCTTTAATCATAAATTTGTAAAACAGGATGTTCTCTCATATTTAAAAGATTACTCTAGCAGGGATAAATATGATCTTATCATTTTAGATCCGCCAACTGTTTCAACAAGCAAATCAATGGAAAAAAAGCTTGTTATTCAGGATGACCACAAATGGATGATTGAGTCTGCATTGAAAATGCTGCGTTCAAAGGGTGTTTTGTATTTCTCAACAAATTATAGGAAGTTTAAATTATCTGATAAAATTGCTGCTTCTAAAATTGAAGAGATAACATCTAAAACTGTTCCAATGGATTTTGCACTTCACAGACCTCACAAATGTTACAGGATTGAAAAATGACTTTTACAAAACAGGACTACATATTAAGGCGCAGTGAGCTTGTAGGGAAATTGAAAGAGGGAGCGGTACTCCTTTTAGGGAATAATTTAAGCCCTAGAAATTTTGAGAGAAATTATTATCCGTTCAGGCAGGATTCTCACTTTTTATATTATATCGGTCTCGATACCCCTGGTCTTGCAGCAATTATTTATCAGGATGGCAGGACGGTTCTGTTTGGTGAAAAAGAGGATGAAAGTGAAATTATATGGAGCGGAAAAGGGACCTCTGTCAGTGACCTTGCAAACAGGTGCGGAGCAGAGGATTTTAAATATTATGACGCTCTTGGTAAAGAGATAGCCCTTCTTAAAAGAGATACTATGCTGCATTATATTCCTCCATTTAGGGGTGACAATCTTATTAAGATGGCAGGGCTTTTAAACATTGATGGCAAGATTGAAGAAAATATAAAAATTGGAGGAAGTGCTCTCCTTGCGAGGAAAATAGTTGAGCAGCGGGCCATAAAAAGTACAAAAGAGATTGCCGAAATTGAAAAGTCGGTTGCTGTTTCTAAAAGAATGTACGAAAGAGCTTTTCAGGTTTTAGAGCCGGGCTTAAGGGAATCGGATATTGCTGCAGAGATGCAGAAAATTGCCATTGCAGAAGACCTGCCTCAGTCGTTTTTGCCAATTGTTACTGTTCATGGGGAGATTCTTCATAACAATAATTATAAAAATAGATTGGGAAAAGAAGATCTTTTGCTTATTGATACCGGTGTTGAGATTCCCCCTTCGTATTATTGCTCTGATATTACCAGAACTTTTTCTGTTGCCAGGAAATTTACAGAGCGTCAAAAGCATATTTATAAAACAGTTTTAAAAACCCAGCTGGAAGTAATAAAGACCGCCTCTCCTGAAGTTTCAAATGTTGATCTTCATAATCTAGCTGCAAGGATAATAACTTCAGGATTGCAGGAAGCCGGATTGATGAAGGGTGATATTGATGAATCGGTGGCAGCGGGTGCCCATGCTCTGTTTTATCCCCACGGAATTGGACACATGCTTGGAATTGATGTTCATGATATGGAGGATCTTGGTGATGTGGTCGGATATCCAGATGAAAAGAGGCGTTCAGGTCAGTTTGGCCTCTCTTTTTTAAGACTTGTAAAAAAACTTCGTCCCGGGTTTGTGATAACAGTTGAGCCCGGTATCTACTTTATTCCGCCCTTAATAGACAAATGGAAGAGTGAAAAACTTCACGAAGATTTTGTAAATTACAGAGAGGTTGACAACTATCGCAGCTTTGGAGGAATCCGTATTGAAGATGATGTTTTAATAACTGATAATTCATCCCGAGTATTGGGGCCGCCAATACTTAAGCATATCGAAGAACTTGAAAAAATATAATTGGTGATAAAATCAGATTCTAAATTTTTTTAAGTGAGTAGAATTACTGATTGGCAAATATACTATTATTATTTCATAATTTTATGATAATTATTTTTTTGTTACATGATTGTAACTTTAGATATAAAAAATTAAAATTATCAGGAAAAAAAAATTTAATTGTATCATTGAGTTGCGAGTCAGCTCTTTTTCTGCTAGATTCTCTCCGTAAAACAATTCGGTCTATCCGGTAATTGCTACAACATCCTGGACGGTTCAGATAGACTCATTAACCACAATAAATGGAGGCTCCTATGGGTGCAAAACACCTTAATACAATCCCCACAAAGAATGCTAAACTTATTAAATGGGTAGAGGAATGGGCAGACTTGATGAAGCCCGAAGGCATCTACTGGTGTGACGGTTCTGAAGAAGAGTACCAGACTCTCATGAACAAAATGATTGATTCCGGCGTTGCAAAGAAGCTGAATCCTGAAAAACGGCCTAACAGCGTTTTATTTCGCTCAGATCCTTCTGACGTTGCCCGTGTTGAGAACAACACTTACATAGCTTCAGAAAAAGAAGAAGATGCCGGTCCTACAAATAACTGGATTGATCCTGCGGCTCTTAAAGAGACCATGAGAGGTCTATATGACGGTTGTATGAAGGGTCGTACATTATATATGATTCCTTTTTCAATGGGCCCCGTTGGTTCAAATATTTCCAAAATCGGTATGGAGCTTACAGACTCTGAATACGTTGTATGTAACATGCACATTATGACTCGTGTTGGAACTAAAGTTCTCGAAGTTCTTGGTGATGATGGTGAGTTTATTCCTGCAATTCACTCTGTTGGCAAACCCCTTGCAGAGGGTGAGAGCGATAACGGCATCTGGCCATGCGCTCCCATCGAGAAAAAATATATTTCTCATTTTCCTGAGACTCGTGAAATCTGGAGCCATGGTTCAGGTTACGGTGGAAACGCACTGCTTGGTAAAAAGTGTCTTGCACTTCGTATTGCTTCTGTTGCTGCCCGTGACGAAGGCTGGCTTGCTGAGCATATGCTCATTCTCAAGCTGACTAATCCCGAAGGTGCAGTTAAATACGTATGCGGCGCTTTCCCCTCAGCATGCGGTAAAACAAATCTTGCAATGCTTGTTCCTACTATTCCAGGCTGGAAAGTGGAGACAATCGGTGATGATATTGCATGGATGAAGTTTGGAAAAGACGGTCGCCTCTATGCCATCAACCCCGAAGCAGGTTTCTTTGGCGTTGCACCCGGTACTTCCGATGATTCCAATCCAAGCGCAATGCGTTCAGTTGATAAAGACACCATTTTTACTAACGTTGCTCTTACAGAAGACAACGACGTTTGGTGGGAAGATATGGGTCGTCCTGCTCCAGGCAAGCTTATTGACTGGAAAGGTAACGAGTGGATTCCTGGTGAGTCTGATACTAAAGCTGCTCATCCAAACTCTCGTTTTACAGCCAAGGCAGGTAACTGTCCTGTTATCGCTCCCGAGTGGGAAGATCCTGCCGGGGTTCCAATTGATGCTATTTTGTTTGGTGGTCGTCGTCCAAGCACAATTCCTCTTGTTCATCAGGCTAAAGACTGGACGCATGGAGTATTTATGGGATCCATCGTTGGTTCCGAAGTTACTGCTGCAGCTCTTGATCTTAAAGCCGGTACAGTTCGCCGTGACCCGTTTGCAATGCTTCCTTTCTGCGGTTACCACATGGGTGACTATTTTGCACATTGGCTGAAAATAGGTACAAAATCTGATGCGGACAAACTGCCTAAGATTTTCTATGTTAACTGGTTCCGCAAATCTGAAGAAGGCAAATGGCTCTGGCCTGGATTTGGTGACAACAGTCGTGTACTCAAGTGGGTATTCGAGCGTTGTGCCGGCAAAGTGGAAGCTGTTGATGCTCCTATTGGTTTTATGCCTAAAGCTGAAGACATTGATGTTTCCGGCCTTGACGTATCTGCTGAAGATATGGCTGAGCTGCTTTCTGTTGATGTTAAAGGATGGATTAATGAGCTTGATTCTATTAAAGAGCACTATGCAAGGTTTGGAGACAAACTGCCTCAGGAGCTAACAGATCAGCTTGCTATTCTGGAAGATCGCCTGAAAAAAGCATAAGCTTTTAGGATTTTTAAATTGGAAGGCCCTTGTCATATTCTGGCAAGGGTCTTTTTTTATTTTTTTTGGGCAGATCTATTTTTATAATAATGGTTTAAATACGAAGTTATTGAATAAAATTATCCATGCTCGTCAATTATTATATCGAAAAGTAATTAGAATATGTATGTGGGTTTTTTTTGTCTGTTAGAAGCGGTCGATTGCGTTTAAGTCTGCAAACGCCTGTTTTACACGGTCAACCATGGACTCCTGGGCTTTGCGAAGCCAGACACGCGGGTCATAGAATTTTTTATTAGGTTTGTCAGCACCTTCCGGATTGCCAAGCTGACCTTGAAGGTATGCCTCTTTTTCTTTGTAGAAATTGAGAATTCCGCTCCATGTTGCCCACTGGGTATCAGTATCGATGTTCATTTTGATAACACCATAAGAGATAGACTCTTTGATTTCTTCTGGTGAAGAACCTGAACCGCCGTGGAATACAAAATTTAAAGGCTGAGCAACAGTTCCAAATTTTTCAGATACGTATTTTTGAGAATCACGAAGGATTGTTGGTGTAAGTTTTACATTACCTGGTTTGTATACACCGTGTACGTTTCCAAAAGATGCAGCAACTGTAAAGTTGGGGCTGATTGCTGATAATTTTTCGTATGCATAGGCAACATCTGCAGGCTGAGTGTAGAGTTTAGATTCATCCATATCAGAGTTGTCGACACCGTCTTCTTCACCACCGGTGCATCCCAATTCGATTTCGAGGGTCATACCGATTTTGCTCATGCGGGCAAGGTATTTTGAAGAAATTTCGATGTTCTCTTCGAGGGTTTCTTCTGAAAGGTCAAGCATGTGAGAGCTGAACAGAGGACGACCTTTTTCTGCAAACCATTTTTCGCCTTCGTCAAGTAATCCGTCAATCCATGGAAGTAATTTTTTTGCTGCGTGGTCAGTGTGTAAAATCACTGGTACGCCATAAGCTTCGGCGAGCAGGTGAACATGCTGAGCGCCGGCGATGGCTCCCATAACTGCTCCGTTTTCTTTAAGGCCTTTGCCTGCATTAAATGCTGCACCGCCATTTGAAAACTGAATAATAACTGGAGCTTTTGCTGCAGCAGCAGCTTCTAAAACCGCATTGATAGAATCTGATCCTACAACGTTAACTGCAGGGAGAGCAAATTTTTCCTCTTTTGCGATTTTTAATACTTTTGCTACGTCATCGCCAAAGAGCACACCTGGTTTTACTACGTCTAAAATTTTGGTCGACATGATTATGTCCTTCCTTTTAATTGAGAATCTGTTTTGTTGTGAATTCATTATAGAATTCAATAAAATTTTCGAAGTTACTATATCAATCGATCTTTTTAAGTCAATAAGGGAAGAAGTAAAAATGACAACTCATCAAATTGTCTCTTAAACTTATTCTTTTTTATACTTGCAACCGTTTGCAGGAAGTATTATATTTGTTTATGCAACCGTTTGCATAAATTTAA
>JAFGVO010000208.1 GCA_016937935.1 Deltaproteobacteria bacterium
CACTTGAATATACAATTTATGGAATAAAACGGGGTTGGGTGATCTCAAGGACTTTTGCGTTTGCAGGAGCGTTTGCGGCACTGCTTGTAAATGGAGTCTTTTCACTTGCGCCTCTTGGCGGGTCTGCACAATACATTGCAATGTTTATGTTTCTTGCCTGGAGTGTCATTTTTAGTTTTAAGCTTCACGCCAGGTTTTTCAGATCTAAATTAAGTGAATCCGTAGCCCAGCGCTCGGAACTTGAACTTGGACTGATGCTTATAGTTGCAGTTCACGGGGCAATTCAGATACTTGGAGGACTATCATCTCCATATTATCCAATTTTGCTTATTCTTCTGGCGTTTCTTGTGGTTTATACTAATCAGTGGATAGGATTTACTCTTGTAAGTTTTGCAGTTGCTCTTGAATTTGCTATTGTGGGTTTTGCACCACTTGAATCCGCGTACTCATATGCCTTGCTTCACTCGGTATTTATTGCACTTTTTTCTCTGATTAATCTCATTTTTACGCGAACAGAAATCAGAAGAATGAGGTTAAAAGCCATGTCGCGCATTGAACAGGTTAAAACCCAGTTTGCTAACGATGCCAGGGCTTTCAGACTTACAAGTGCAGTTAATAAACCTAGAGGCGCAAACGCAATTGAAGAAGAACATGAACGTTTATCTCGATGTACGGTTGCAGAGGTCAGACGTTCTATGTATCATCATATAAATTTGTTGAAACAGACTTTAAAATTAAACACCTGCATACTGTTCTGGAGCAGTGATGACGGAAGACAGCTGAATATTCTGGAGTGTGTAACCGACAGTGAAGTTATTGACCAGAGAAAATTCAGAATAAAAGAGGGTGTGATGGGTGCGGTTTTTCAGAGTGGAAACAGGGTCCTTTTAAAAGAACTGAGACCCGGACACCCGGGACTTGTTTACTATGCAGAGCCTACCCTTGTTACAGATTTTATGGGACTTCCAATTAAAGAGGGTAATTCTGTACGGGGAATTCTATGTGCTGACAGAACAAATCATGAATCTTTTACAACGAAGGAGCAGGAAATTCTTGCAACATCTGTTGAGAGTATACTTCAAAATGTTACAAATGAGAGAGTTTTTGTTCAGCTTCAAAAGGCAAAATCAGAGCAGGGGAGACTTTTGATGGCCTCTGAAACTCTAGCCAAAGCTCTTAATTTAAAAGATGTTGTCTCCTCATCACTGGAAGCTGCAGCTCTTATTGCCCCATATGATATGGCCGCTGTAACTCTTAAAGGTAAAACCGGCAAACAGCGTATAATTGATGTTAAAGGAGAAGGTATAGAACTTCTTAGCAACCTTGAAATGGGATTGACCAAAGGGCTTGCAGGTTCAGTTTATAAAACCGGACATTTTCTTCCCTACAGGGGGAATTTCGACTCCTCAAATCAGGTGGTATACACAAAAGAGGCTCAGGATGCATTTACAGATATGCACTCTCTTCTTGTTATGCCTCTTTCAAGTGGAGACGAGATTTTGGGAACACTTATGATTGCATCTAAAAACCGTGGTGTGTACACAGAGGAATTACGAACTACGCTTCAGGTTATGATAAATCAGCTGGGGACAAAACTTGAAAACGCCCAAATGGTTCAGAAACTTAAAGATCTGGCAACAACAGATGGTCTGACCGGGCTTCCAAACAGACGTTCCTTTGAGGATGAATTAACAAGACAACTTGCCCATTCAAGCAGATTTAACTCCCCGACATCTCTTATCATGTGCGATGTTGATAAATTTAAAGGTGTTAATGACACTTATGGTCATCAGGTGGGAGATGATGTTTTAAAAGCACTTGGAAAGACTTTAAAGAACATTGTTGTACGAGATACTGATATGCCTGCCAGATACGGTGGTGAAGAGTTTATTATCATCTGTGGCGGAACTGATACTGAAGGTGCAGTACAGCTTGGAGAGAGGGTAAGAAGAGAGCTTGAAAAACAGGTTTTTAATACCGAAAAGGGACCTTTGAGCTGTACAATATCAATGGGAGTTGCAACATACCCTGAACATGCTCACAACAAAGAGGATCTAATGGAAAGATCTGACGCAGCTCTTTACGCTGCAAAAGAGAATGGCCGAAATCAGGTAAAAATCTGGAAAAAAGGTATGACCTCATCCTGACAAAAAGTCCTGACAAAAAGGGTGGGTATTTGTAGTAATAATAATTTTCTGTAAATAAATTCAAATTTTGGAATTGTCCACACCACGTTCAAGTTTTATATATCCTGATTTTTTTAAAATATCTTCAAACACAAGACCGGCCAGAAAAAAACCAAATATTGCAGTTATATGAGCCACACTTCCACCAATCTGTTTTTTTGTTATCCCTTTTTTATCAATCATAGCTTCACGATCAGGTTGAGGCATATTAAAACCGGTTAAATTATCACCACTGTTATCTTTGTATCCGTCAAGAAGTTCATCGCTGTAAACAGTTAAAAAATTACCCTTGACTCTATCTTTTTTTAATCTTTTCTTAACTTTTTTTGCCAAAGGACATTTTTCAACTTTCCAGATAGAAGCAACTTTAATTCGTGCGGGATCAAGTTTCCCGGCTGCACCGGATGAACTGAAAAGAATTGTATTGCTGGAGAGTGCCCTCGTAATAAGTTCAACTTTTGGGGTTAGACTATCAATGGCATCAATTACGTAGTTGTATGATGATAAATCAAAATTTTCTGCAGTATTTCTGTTATATACACTATTCACTGTTATAATTTCGGCATGGGAATTGATATCTTGTAATCTGGATTTAAGAGCCTCAACTTTTACAGAACCTATACTGCTGTGTGTTGCCTGAAGCTGTCTATTAATATTGGTTTCGCATACGGTATCGTTATCAACGAGAGTTAAGCTTCCTATTCCGCTTCTTATAAGGGACTCGGCGCACCAGCTGCCAACACCTCCAACACCAAAAAGGATAACTTTGCAATTCTCCAATGCATCCAATCCAGCATCACCAGTAAGAAGTTTTAATCGGTCAAACATTTTTAATTTTTTAAAAGCATTCATTCTTTAATCTTTAAAAAGCCTCCTGGTATGTAAATATCAAAGAGTTAAATATTCACCTAATTACTTAATCTCTAAAATAATTTTTTATAAATATCTATAACTGTTTAAATTAACTCTCTTTTTTATTTACCTTAAAAATATGGAAAAAATTCAGTGGATTTCAATAGCTATTAATGTAATAATTATTACGTTAATGGGGTAGTTTTTTACTTATACTGGAAAATGTCATGAATAATAGAATAAAATTAATATTAATAACTCTTTTCTGTATGCTCTTTCCATCAATATTATTGGCTGAAACAACAATTGATGCTGATGGGGATATTAGTGACTGGGCATCTTCTGATGCCCAATGTGTACTTAATGAAGTTACAACGGCTGGTTCAAGTTTTGTTGATATGGTTGAGATGTGCATGACAGATGATGCCTCCACAGACGGCTATCTATACGTCTATATTGAATTTGACAGAACAAGTGGAAACAGCACCTGGCTTCGAAATGCAGATGTTTATATGAACATCGACTATGACGGAGATGGCATTACTGACTATACAATTGATTACAGGGATGATCCTGCAAATGAAATTTATGGTATTATCTCTCTGCCTTACCTTGAGCTTAGAATTGATTATGATCTTGTTGATCCCGATGGCGACGGAATTTTTTACTTCAATATTGAATCAGCATGGCGTTCAAGCCCCGAAGATAACCTTCCCTCCAATCCTGATGATTTTATTCACTATGTAAAAGACCCTGACACTCTTTCTCCCCGTTCTGTAAATATGCTTTGGATGGCAGCAACACTATTTAATTATGGTGTCAAAATACAGTGGACAACAGCTACAGAGAGAAAAAATGCGGGTTTTAATATCTACAGATCAGATTCAAAAAACAGAGGTCTGATTTTGCTTAACAAAAATCCAATACCGGGCCTTGGGGACGCACCCTTTGGAAAAACATATTCCTTTAAAGACAGACAAGGTCTTTCAAATTCGCAATATTATATTGAAGACATTGATTTTAATGGAAAAACTAAATTAAGAGGTCCGATTAATGCTGAAATAACTGAAAATAATATCTCTGAAATTTTAAAAAATCTTATACCTAAAAGTGATCGGCCATATGATATTATAAAAAGAATCAGACGGTTCTTCAGAAATTCTCAATATAATGAAAGTAAAGTTTCAAAACCATCAGCTTTAAAATTTAAAATTGATTCAGAAGCATTTCATTTTATAGCCAGAGAAGAGCTTGAAATAAAAAAAATATTTACCAGTCTAAAACAGCTTTCTGTAAAGGTAGATGGTACAAGAGTTCCAACTATTTCAGATAGAAGCGGACTCTTTTTTTATACGGCTCCCCAAAAAGACCGTTATGCTGATTTTAGTGTTGCAACAGTTGAAAAAGGAAACAATGCAAAAATCAGAACAGTGAAAACAGGTGGATGCGATAATCCTTTAACTGCAGTAGAGACTACTGAAGTTTTTGAAGAAAACAACAACTATTATGTTGCAACCCCATCAATGGATCCATTTTTCTGGAACTATTCATATGTGGGATATCCGGCTTCTTTAAATTTTGATCTGAATAATCCTGCATCTCAAGATGGAAAAATTGAAATTTTTCTTGCAGGATTTGCAACAGGAGTTACAGGCTCGGATCATATTGCCAAATTTTATCTTAACGGACAATATCTTGGTGAGAGTGCATTTGAAGGAACAGAACTTCAAAAATTTTCTTTTAATGTTGAGGGTAATCTAAACGAAACAAATAATGTATTAGAAGTAGTCTTACAGGATGACGGTATAATTGATATGCTGATCATTGACAAGATAAGGGTAACATATAAACAGAATTTAAAAACAGATACAAATACTTTCGTTTTTGAGGCTTTAACAGGTACATGCGTGCAGATAGATTCTGCCATTATACACCCGGTAATTTTTGATGTAACTAATCCGTTGCGTCCTGAAAAATTAAAAGGTTTTGACAAATCTAATGGAGTGGTAACATTTTTAACAGGGAATAAATCTGCTAAAAATTCTACTGGCTTGCGGAAATATCTCCTCACGTCAAAAGATCTTGCAGAAACAGCTGAACCAATGGGGCTTAAGCAGGATAAAATTATCAGAAGTTATCCTGACTACCTTGTTATAACTCATCCTTTGTTTCTTGATGCGGCTCAAAAAATAGCTGATTTTCACTCTAGAAACGGACTTAAATCTTCAGTTATTACTACTACTCAAATTTATGATCATCTTTCAAACAGCCGGCCGAATCCTGAGGCCATAAAAGCACTTTTAGCAAATTCGAAAAAAATATTAGGGGCTGTTCCTGAATATGTTCTTTTAATGGGAGGTGCAACTGTTGACAGCAATGATAATCTGGGACAGGGTGAAGAAGATTTTATTCCTGCGCCATTTTATAAAACTATGTTAAAAGGCTACGAGGCTCCTGATGACGGCTGGTATACTGAAGGCACATCCATTGCTATTGGAAGGCTGCCTGTTGATGATTCTGATGATGCAGTAAATGTTGTGGAAAAAATTATCACATTCAACGACAATTTGGAACAATCAGGAACATCTCTTTTTATAGCGGACAAAGATCCTGAAAATACATTTGAAAACTCCTGTGAAAAACAGATTACCTATCTGGACTCTTTTCAGGATGAAGCATTGAGAATGTATTTAAACGATGGAGCTAAAGCTGCAGACTTAAAAGAGATAATAACTGCGGGAATAGATGTTTTAAATTATCACGGACACGCATATTTAAGCGGCTGGTCAGCGGGACCGCAGCTTGCCAATATTGGCTTTGCCGACACCCTTGAGAATACAAGGCTTTTTACACTCTTAAGCTGGAGCTGCTTTGACGGATCATTTGTCGGACCATGGGATGACTCTCTGGCATGGGAATATGTTAAAAATCCTGATGGAGGTGCATCAGTTGCACTTGCAGGAGGAAGTCTTTCTGACCCGTCAGCAGTAAACCTTCTGTCACAGCTTATAACAGACGAGTTTGCCTCTAAAAATTGTGCAACAATTGGAATAGCTTTGGTTAATGCTGAAAAACGCCTTAAAGAAATTATTGGTATCTCAAGAGCCCAGGATACTGTTTCCACATTTAATATATTAGGAGATCCCGCAAATCCGAATCCTTACAATTAATTATCCTTCTGACAAATACCACTGGCAAATACTGACAACAAATTGACAACAAATACCCACCCTTTTTGAACATACTGAAACTGTTTGGTTTTTTTATAAATTTAATGATTGATACATTTCAATTATCCGAGTTGAAATCTGGTTGGATTGGGAATAAATAACTCCTTTATGATTTAAAAAAGAGGACTCTTTTCGGTTTAGCTCAATTGGATTGCCCAAAATATCACTCACACTACCTCCGGCTTCTTTACAGATACATGACGTGGCCGCAAAATCCCAGAGACTCCCTCCTCCCGGCACATTTTTGGGAAACTTGAAATATGAATAAACATCTTCACTTAGAGTACTCAATGCATTTAATACAGCACCAGATTGTGAAATTTTCAATGTGAAATTATTATCATTGAACAGAGAAAGCGTCTCCTTATAAAGGAGATGCTTTTCAAAACTCTTATCAGTTATAAATATTCCATTTTTTAACTCTGCTGGTCCGGTAATTTTTAAAGTCAGCCTGTTTTTGAATGCCCCATTATTTTTTAATGCACTATACAAATCATCTTTTTCCGGATCGTATACAACTCCAAGAAGTGACTCTCCACTTTTTGAAACAATAGCTATTGAGACAGAATATCCATCTATACCGTTGGTAAACGCCAATGTACCATCAAGGGGGTCAACGCAAAAAAATGCATCTTTATGAAGTCTGTCAAGTCTGTCAGGTTCCTCCTCAGCAAGAAAGCCCAGATTAAATTGCTTACAAAAGGGCAGGAGTTGATCCGTAATAATTTTTTGAGAAAGTCTATCTGCGTCAGTCACAACTGAAGATGCCTCGCTTGAAGCGCCCTCTTTGAATTGAATTTTCAGAGACTCTTTTGAAAAAGAGAGGATTGCTTTTCCGGCTTCTACAGCCACAGCTTCAACATAATATTTGATTTCTTTAAGTGTTTTAATATCCATATTACATATCTTTACTGTTCAGTTCCGAGGAGACTTTGTTTAAAAGTTTTTCGCTGTAGCTGTTTTTAAAACAATATTGAGGGCCCCAACCTTTTAAAAATCTATAAAAATCACTCCATGCAATCTGGTACAAAGGGCGCCACTCTGATTCAATTTCATTAAAATCAAATTTACAGTTAACTCTTTCAATAGCGTTTTTTAAAAAACTGAAATATGTATCAAGAATTTGGTTTTCTCTTTGCTCACATTCATTTTCATCCATGGCGCTTCCGGCAAAATAAACCAGATCTTTTAATCCGCATCCTCCGCCCACGTATTGAAAATCAACTGCAGCAACCCTTTTTTCATCTCTGCCAAAACAGAAATTAGCAGTTTTAGCATCACCATGAAGGAGTGTTTTATATTTTAGCTGTTTAAGTTTCAGATCTATTTTATGGGCAGCGATTTTTAAATTTTTATCATTAGTTCTTTTCAGCTCATCAAGGCGTGTATCGAGATGCCAATATGTTCCATTTTTCCATAATCCGTCGGGATTAAAACCCATAAATGTGGCGTGAAAATTTGCCAGCCACTCAATAACCAATAGAGATTCATCCCATTCAAGATAATCTTTACGAAGTGGATATCCCGCAGAATCAAGGTCTTCAAGAACAAGCAGCATTTCATCTTTTAAAATTTCATGTGCAAGAAGTTTTGGAGTTACGCAATTATCATTCAAAAGAGTGTTCCATTTTTTATAAAACTCAATTTCAACTTCATAAGATCGCTTTTTTCGTTTATGAGAAATATCCTTATCAGTATTGTTTTTTTTTGATGCAACACCTCTCAAGTCAATATATTTAACAATTACTGATTTATGTTTTGAACCCTCCGGATAATATCTCAGAAGTTCACCATATCCGCTCCATAAGTTTTGAATTAATTCTTTATATCCAGCGCTTTTTGCTCCTGCAGCGTTTGCAATTATTTTTTCAAAATTTTTATTTAAATCAAGCATAGGAGACAATTATCCCATCTTTTATCGGGGCACAACATGTGATTTATCATTTTTTAAAATCCGGCATGGTAAAGATTAGTCAATACTTACAAGTCTGCAGGAGGCAGGGCAGTCATCATCACCAATAAAGTTTCCATCATCGCAATCTTCAAACTCTGCCTGTTTAATTCCGTCACCGCAGTATTCACCCAGCTTGCAATTTTCGGCGCATTCTCCGTAACCACCATCGTTTACACCGTCATCACACTGTTCTCCCAGTCCTACAACCCCGTCTCCGCAATCGGGACGACACTCGCTTCTTGAAACATTAAAGCCGCTCAATGTCAGTCTGTAGGTTGACCCGTTTGAGAGTCTCTCTGCCTGAAAAACCTCAATGTCATATACTTCACCATCAGTTAAACCTAATGTACTTACGTCGATTTCTCCTTCAACAGGTGCGTGAAGACCGCCTAAATCAACTGCAAGTTTTCCATTGATAAACACCCAGACATCATCATCACCCACAAAATTTAGAACCTGTTTAACATTTTTATGATACTCGAACCAGAATTTTACCTGACTTGTAAAAGAGAAATTATGACTATATACATAGTCTGATGGAGGAGTAAGTGAAGCAGCTTTAATTGCATCAGCTTCAGAAGGGTAACCGCCTCCAGAATATATAGGGCCTACCGCTGCTGCAGTATATTCTGAGATTGGGGTGATTCCTTTTCCGTCAAGTGGAAAGAAAAATGGCTGACCTGCTACTTCATTAAATGTCTGACAACATGCAGAGCCTCCCCATGAACAGGTTCCGCAGGCTTCCGCACAGCTGCAGTTGCTGCAGGTTACATTATCACACCATGATTCAGCAACACTTTGCCAGCTTGTTCCGTCTTCAAGCCACCTGTTTACGTAGCCGCCTTTTTCATCAGAAAACAGTTTTAAAGTAGTAACAACAACAGAGCCGTCAGTTGAAGTGTAATCGTACCAGTCATTAAATTGTGAAGCTCTGGCGCAATCCCCGAGGCTTCCCTTGAAAACAGGTTTGCCATCAGTTCCAAGTGTGGTTTCCACCATTCCAGGTGTTGCATTGTCGCAACCTGCTTTTACTTCAAAATCAGGATGTGCAAAATTAAAATCTTTATAAACTATGGGTACCAGCAGATCACCTTCAACTTCGGGCTGAATACATTTATATCCTGATTCAACCTTGCATTGAGAAGAGCAGCCGTCACCATCCAGATTATTTCCATCATCACATTCTTCACCTAAAACGAGTCCATCTCCACAAACGGAGGAGCAGGGAACGCCGGGAGTACAGTTTGCTTCAACCTGGCACCTGTCATCGCAACCGTCAAAAGGAATTGGGTTACTATCATCGCATCCTTCTGCTCCTTCAACTTTACCATCACCGCAAACTGTCTTGTCACAGCTGCTTGGACTGCCGCTGCACTTATAACCAATTTCAACCTGGCAAAGATCTGAACATCCGTCGCCATTGTCTGTATTTCCATCATCACAAAGTTCAGGAGTAAGCTTCTGACCATCTCCGCAAATGGCCATCAGTCTGCAGGGCTGGCCCGGAGGATTACATGTATAACCTTCGGCAACATATAGACAATTTGCGCTGCATCCGTCACCGCTTTCTGTATTTCCATCATCACAAGCCTCATCTTTTGAGAGGGTACCATCACCACAACCTTTGGGCGCAGTTCCGGAGGTATCTACATATTTTTCAGAATCTGTCCCCGTCTCCGTATCTTTCACGGTATCAGTATCTCCTGACAATTTTTCAGATTCTGTATCTTTTATATCTGCGTGATTGCTTACATCTGTTTCACAACCACTGATTAAGATAATAAGAACCGCAACTGATCCTGATAAAAACAATTTCTTAAAATAGGGCATGCTTAACGCTCCTTTTGCGGGCCTGTAATTGGAGTTCCTCAGAAAAACTCCATCTCAGATTTTAGTATAACACTTCGATTGATAATTTAAAAGGGAGATCTGATTGTTTTTGTACATAATTTTGATTTGAAGTGTACATTGGTTGCCGGACTGATTAGCTGTTTTATGAACTTGCAATAATAGTTATTTAAAATAAAGAAGCTATAATTTATAAGAGCAGTAATAAATGACTAAAAAAAATCTCACTCTTTATATCTTTAAAACTCTGACAACAGCATTAGTTCTAATAATGTTTGCAGGGTGCAGCACAGTTGGTGGAAACAGGAGAAAAGATAAAAACAGAAGTGTAATAAAAGATATTTCTTTTAAGGGAAATAAGCTTTTTTCATCGCGAGAACTTAAGAGTTATCTATTAATAAAAGAAAAGGATGTTATTGACGAGCAATCTGTAGGTTCCGCTTTCGAAATAATAATTGAACTTTATAAATCCAAAGGGTTCTTTCTTGCTGAAATAAAGAGAATTGATATTAAAAAAGATCGAAAAAAGCGTCTAAAAATAACTGTTGTTATAGATGAAAACACCCCTGCTGTCGTTACAAAAATACACTTTACATGGAACACTGAAATTAAAAATTATAAAAATATCGAAAAACTCATTGATATTAAAGTAGGAAAACCTGCAGCTGCAGAAAAATTGAACAGTTCGGTGGATACACTTTATGAAGAGCTTTACAATCAGGCATATCCCCTGGCAGTTGTTAACGAAGAAATAATAGTTAAAAAGGATTTCAAGTCAGCAGAAGCTTTTTTTAATATAGATCCGGGCCCTCAGAGTAATATTGGGAAATTAACAATTAGCGGACTTGAACAGATTAAGTACAAACCTGTTTATAGGGAAATTGAAGATTTTGAAGGAAAACCTTTTAATGCTAAAAACAAAAAAGTTATAAGACAGGCTCTTTCAGATATGAATCTGTTTACAAGTGTTTCAATTGTAACAAAAAAAGCTGTTGATAAAAATAATAATCTGGATGCAGCAATTTATGTTACTGAAGCGGATACTAAAAATCTTAGATTGGGTATCGGGCTTAAATTTGAGCCGGATAAATTTTTAGTATGGACATCTGCAGTTTATAGTGACAGCAATCTGTTTAAAAAGCTTAACCACTTTCAACTTACTGCAATGGC
>JAFGVO010000024.1 GCA_016937935.1 Deltaproteobacteria bacterium
TACTAACGGTGGAATAATCGGAAAGGTTATCTCGGTTAGCGGTGGCGTTTTAACTTTAGAAATTGCTGACAAGGTAAGAATTAGAGTTTTAAGAAATCAAATAGCCGGTAAATTTGACAAGAAAGATTCGAATTCTACTGATTCAAAAAATAAATCAGACAGCAAAGTGGAGAAAAAATAGTGGAACGTAATAAGCTATGGCGAATAATTTTAGTATTGTTACTTGTTATTGTCTCCTTTGCAGCTATTTCAACAACTGTTGTAAAAGCTCCTAAAGATGGCGGACAAGATGAGTTATCCTGGTTAAGAGGTCTTTTTCCTGGTATTAATCTTGGATTGGATCTTCAAGGCGGATTGAGACTTATTTATGAAGTAGGTGTTGACGATGCTATCGAGGATAAGAGAGATCATACTGCTGAGGCAATTGTTTCAGAGATAAATGAAAAAACAAAGCTGAAAGATGTTAAAATCAAAAGTTCAAAAGATAATAATTATCAGTTTGATCTTATCTTTCCAAATTCTGAAAAACAGCATTCAGCCGGTGTTCAGGAAATTCTTAAAAATTATAGAAGAATAGTAGTTCAGACTAGTGAAGATGCATCTGTTACTCACATGGAAATTAAAGATGAGATAATTAAAGAGACTGAAGAGATGTCTATTAAGCAGGCTGTGGAAACAATAGGGATAAGAATTGATAAGCTTGGTTTATCAAACACTACTGTTGTACCTCGTATGGCAAATAGAGATATCATTGTTCAGATACCCGGTGTTGATGAAAAACAGATTTCAAGAATCAAAAGAATTATTGCTCAGACTGCAAGACTTGAGTTGAAAATAGTTGATGATCCTGGAAGCAGGGACTTTTTTACTAAAAATGTAGTTGCAGATAAGCTTAAAGAGTTGTCAGAAAAAAAAGATACTTCTGTAATTTTGAGAAGAGAACCTGGCAGTGGGCACTATTACGTTGAAGCTAAAAATAAACTTCATGGAGAAAATGGTTTGCAGATTCTTCAGAAGTTTTTTGATGGTGTAGAGATGCCTGAAAACAGGGAAATTTCTTTTCAAAAGGAACAAGGAAGAGATGAAAATGGAAATCCAACAGCTGATATTACCTGGAGAACTTTCTTTACTTTTAAAAGTGCGGGTATAACAGGTGAATATATTGATCAGGCTGCAGTTCAGTTTGAGCAGCAGGGTGGTAAGCCATATGTTTCGTTGACTTTTAATCAGGAAGGTGCTGGAATTTTTGGAGACCTTACTGAGAAGAATGTTGATAAGAGAATGGCAATCATTCTTGACGGAAAGGTTCAGTCAGCACCAGTTATTCAGGAAAAAATTGGTGGTGGAACTGCCCGAATAACTCTTGGCAGTGCAGATTCATTTGATAATATAATGAATGAAGCTAAAGATCTTGTAATTGTTCTTAATGCCGGTGCTCTCCCAGCTCCTATAAGACCGGTTACCGAAACAACTATTGGACCTCAGCTTGGTGATGATGCTATTGCAATGGGTAAGTATTCATTTATGGTATCAATTATTCTTGTTCTGTTGTTTATGGTTATCTATTACAAAGGCGGCGGAGTTGCAGCAGATATTGCTCTAATATGCAATGGCCTTTTTATTGCGGCTATTTTAAGTGGTGCGGCTGCCACACTCACTCTGCCCGGAATTGCAGGTATTATTTTGACCGTTGGTATGGCCGTGGACGCAAATGTGATCATATATGAGCGTATCAGAGAAGAGCTGAGAGGTGGTAAATCCCCTCGTGCGGCTGTTGATTCAGGATATAAAAGAGCATTTTGGACAATTTTTGATGCACAGATTACAACATTTATAGCAGGTGTTGTTATGCTTCAGTATGGTACTGGAGCTATAAAAGGTTTTGCTGTAACTTTGATGATTGGTATTATCACAAGCATGTTTTCGGCTATTTTTATCAGCCGTCTGGTGTTTGACTTTATGACCCGTAAAAGAACGGACCACCTGAGTATATAAAAATGCAGATATTTAAAAAGAAAACAAATATTGATTTTATTGGAAAACGAAAGTTTTTTGGCGGACTATCACTTGCAGCAGTAATTGTAAGTCTAATTTTAATTATCTTTGAACAACCTAAATTTGGCATTGATTTTGTTGGTGGAACTGAAATTCAGATTGATTTTAAAGACACCGAAGCCACGGTTTCAAAAATTCGTGCTGAATTGACAAAGCTGGGATATGACGGAGCTGATGTTGTTTCTTTCGGTGAAGGAAGCTCAGAGTATCTGATACATCTTAAGATTGTTTCAGCTGTTGATGATGACTCCCAGAAAGAGACAATTAAAACCTCTATTAAAAAGGCTCTTGGGGACAATGAAGTTGCCCGTTTCGAATTATCTCCTGGTGGTGATAAACTTTCGTTATATTTAACTAAAGAGGTTTCTGTATCTGATGTAGAGCGCGCCGTTGGCAAGAGTGGGCTTGAAGTTGGTAAAGTATCCTCTTTTGATGATAATGCTGACAGTGGTGAAGACAGCAATAGACGATGTGAAAGTGCGACCTGTACCTGGTCATACAAAGATGAATTTGTATATGAGGTTAACCTGGTTGGCATCTCAGATCAGGTTATGACAGCTTTGAGAGCTCAGCCATGGGGTGCCAAGGCCGAAAAAATGCGTTCTGTATGGGTTGGTGCCAAGGTGGGAAGCCAGCTTAGAAATGCCGGTATATCATCAATTGCATATGCTCTGTTATTTATTATGGTTTATATTGCATTTCGTTTTGATTTACGTTTTGCACCAGGAGCCGTAGTTGCGTTAATTCATGATATTACGATTACTCTTGGTATTTTTACACTGTTTAGAATTGAAGTTACACTTGAAACAGTTGCTGCTTTTTTGACAATTGTTGGTTATTCACTGAATGATACAATTGTTATTTTTGACCGTATTAGAGAAAATATGTCAATTACAAGAGAGATTAAACTTGTTACTGTTATAAATAGAAGTCTTAACGAAACTTTAAGCAGAACAATTTTAACTTCTGTTACAACATTTTTGTCTGTTACAGCTCTTTATGTAATTGGCTGGTACACATCATTAAGAGATTTTTCATTTGCTCTTTTAGTTGGTGTTATTGTTGGAACCTACTCTTCAATTTATGTTGCATCCCCTGTGGTAATCTTGCTTGATCGTTACTTTTCTGAGAAAAAGAAAGCTTGATGCCTCTCAAATCTCAATGGGAAATTCAAACCTGCAAAGATATTGATGCGCAGGAGAATCTTACAAATATACTTGGTGTAGATCCTATAACAGCATGCTGTCTAGTGAACAGAGGGTATAGTGACGAAACAGAGGCCCGTTCATTTTTGAATCCTCAATTGAAAGATTTGAGTAAGCCATTTAAAATGGCAGATCTGAAAAAAGGTGTAAAGAGAGTTGCCGATGCAATAGTTTCAAGAGAAAAAATTGCCGTGTTTGGAGATTATGATGTTGATGGGCTAACAAGCACTTCTGTTATGTATCTCTTTTTGCGAGCCTCTGCTTGTACAGTTTATGTAAATACTGCAGATAGATTTTCAGGGGGATATGGTTTAAATATTGAGACTGTTGAAGGGTTTAAACAGTCTGGTTGCTCAACTCTTATTGTTCTGGATTGTGGCACAAGTGATCATGAAGCTATTTTAAAAGCTAACGAGCTTGGTATTGATGTTGTTGTAATAGATCACCATAGAATTGATTCTGATTATCCAAAGGCATATGCTTTTATAAATCCTCAGAGGCCTGATTGTGAATTTGAAGACAAGACTCTTGCGGCGGTCGGGCTTACTTTTTATTTTTGTGCATCAGTAAGAACAGAGCTTATAAATGTGGGTTACATTACTCAGGACGAAATTGATATCAAAAGTCTTCTTGATTTAGTAGCTCTTGGAACAATAGCAGATGTCGTTCCACTTGGTAAAAATAATAGAATTCTTGCAAGCCAGGGTCTTAAAATTATGTCTAAAAAAAGGCGACCTGGTATTGAAGCCTTAATTAATTCTGCGAGAATTCATTCTAAAAATTTAAATTCATATCATGTCTCTTTTCAGATTGCTCCACGAATAAATGCTGCAGGGCGCCTTGCAAATGCAATGAACGCTTTTGAACTTCTTGTAAGCACAGTTAATTCAGACGCTGAAGAATATGCACGTATTTTAGAGCAGTTTACTTTTAAACGGCGTGAAATTGAGTCAAAGGTTACGGCAGAAGCAAGAGAGCAGGCTAAAGAACAGTCAGAGAAGGGGAAAAGACTGATTGTTGTTGCGGGTGACTGTTGGCATAAAGGTGTTCTTGGTATTGTAGCTGCACGACTTAGTGAAGAATTTCATCGTCCTGTTTATGTTGTTGGTTTTGATGATAATATGGGGACCGGGTCAGCTCGTGGTCCTGGTCAGATTAACTTGTATGACAGTCTTGAGCATGCTTCATCACTTCTTGTTAGATTTGGTGGTCACAGGGATGCTGCAGGGTTTAGTGTTGCAAGGGAACATCTTGCCGACTTTATTAAACTTTTAAATGAGTATGCTGAACAAAACTGGACAGAGCAGAAATCCGGTATTTTGATGTGTGATGCAAAACTGAATCCGTCACAGCTTACCTCACGTCTTCTTAATGAGCTTTTAAGTTTAGGCCCTTTTGGCATGCAAAATCCAGAGCCGCTTTTTTACATTGAAGGACTAGATGTTCTCTCAGCAAGAGTTGTTGGTATGGGGCATTTGAAACTTCTGTTAAAACTTCCTTCCGGGACTGTTTCAGCTTTTGGTCCGGGGATGGGTGATGCTGTTGGATATATTTCAGACAGAATTGATGTGGTTGCCGCAATTTATCCCGATGAGTGGAAGGGGGATGGTGCTTTAGAACTTAAATTATCCATGCCTCCTATCGTTAATGAAGATTACGATAATCTGTAATATTTAATACTTGTTTATATATTCCAAACATTCTATTTTTTCTTTTGTATGTCTTTAATAATATTAGCAATTAAAAGGTAATAATATGAACGCAAATGTAGAAATGCCTAGAACTATGTATTTTAGTTACCACCTTTATTTTTTTGTTAAGGCCAGGTGGCTTTTTATTTCAGGTGCAGTAGTTGTTTTATTGATCGCAAAAAATATTATTAATATGGATTTGCCGTTTAATGAGCTTTTTATAACTTTAGGTATAGTGCTTTTATATAATATTTTCTTTTGGCTTTACATGAGAAAAACCAATTTCCATGAAAATCAATGTTGTAAAAGTGAAGAAGGTATTCAAGGCTGGAAACAGGCTACCCGTTTAGCCCGGGCTCAGATTGTTTTTGATCTTGCGGCTCTGTTTTTCCTATTGCATTTTTCCGGAGGGGTCGAAAACCCATTTATTGTCTTTTTTGTTTTACATATGGTTGCGGCCACAATTTTGTTGGAACGAACAGGTGTAATGTTAATTGCAATGTTAATTACCGGAATGATCTGTTCTCTTGGTTTTTTTGAACATATGGGAATTTTAAAGCATCACCATCTTGGAAATTTTTACGGTGATTTTGAACCATTAAAATCAATTCTTTTTGTAACAGGTGTATCTGTTGTTATTTCCGCGATGAATATCTGTTTATCCCTTTTAGTTTATTTTATGATGAAAGAGATTAGAAGACACAGAGATACAATTGTCCTGCTTTCAGAAGATCTTGCAAAAAAGAATGAGAGACTTCTTAAAATGGATGCACGAAGAAAGCAGACCATGGCAATAGCTTCCCACGATCTGAAATCACCCATAGATGCAGTTTCGAGTTATCTCAATATGATGGAAGCGGGGTATGCTGGTGATTTAACAGAGAAGCAGCTTGGTATAATTACCAAATCTATTTCAAGATTAAAAAAACTGAGGGAGTTTATATCTGATGTGCTTGACTGGCAGACAATTGAGAGAGGTGAACTTAGGCAGGTAATGAAGATAGAGAATGTTGAGAATATTTTATCAGATGTTGTGGATGATTATAAAGACACTGCAGTACGTAAGAATATTACTTTAAATTATCTTCCGGCGGATAATCTTCCTGATATTATGGTTTCAAAAAACAGGCTGGCTCAGGTTTTTGATAATCTCATTTCAAATGCTGTTAAATACACAGATGATAATGGTGAAGTAACTGTAAAAACTAATGCCGGCAGGGATGGTGTTGAAATTATCATCAGCGACAATGGAATAGGGTTAAGTGACGATGATATATCTCATCTGTTTGAAGATTTTTACAGATCTCCAAGAGTTAAAAAAAGTTATGACGGTACAGGACTTGGTCTTTCAGTTGTAAAGAGAATCGTAGATGCCCATCATGGTAACATTACAGCTAAAAGCGAGATTAACAAAGGAACAACCTTTACAGTAACTCTCCCTTTTACCAATGAAAAAGAGTCGAAATAAGTCAGTTATAAAACTGTTTAATCATTTAAAGGATATATTGGGAGAGATCTTCGTTTTTAAGAATATCTGAAAGGGCGGATTTTACAGTTTCGCCAGTGATAACAACTTTTTGTCCGGACATTTCAGACGCTGTAAATGAGATTTCATCAAGTAGTTTTTCGATTATTGTATGAAGTCTTCTCGCACCGATATTTTCGAGAGTTCTATTAGCGGATGCGGCCATTTTTGCAATTTCGGTGATGGAATCTTCTTTAAATTCAAGGTCAAGATTTTCGGTTTTCATTAATGCAATGTATTGTTTTATAAGAGCATTTTCAGGTTCTGTAAGAATTCTTACAAATTCATCAGCGCCAAGGGATTCAAGTTCAACTCTTATTGGAAATCTTCCCTGAAGTTCGGGAACCATGTCAGAAGGTTTACTCATATGAAAAGCACCTGCAGCAATAAACAGCATATGATCTGTGTCAACAGGTCCATATTTTGTATTTACAGTAGAGCCTTCAACAAGCGGTAAAAGATCTCTTTGTACACCCTCCCTTGATACATCGGGGCCTCCAGTACCTGAACGTCCTTTGCCGACAACTTTATCAATTTCATCAATAAAAACAATTCCGGACTGTTCCGCTCTTGATCGTCCTTCAAGCTGTACAGCATCCATATCAATCAGTTTTTCAGATTCCATGTTGGTGAATATTTCAACAGCCTCTTTTACTTTTAATTTCCTCTGTTTTTTACGATCCTTGAATCCAGGCATATTCTGAAACATATCTTTTAAATTGATTTCGTCCATTCCGGTCATATTAAAGACCTCAACCATGGGAATGCTGGTGTCGGGAACCTTCATATCTATGTAGGTATCATCGTATTCACCCTTTTCAAATTTTGCTCTGACTTTATCACGGTCAGGTTCAGGGGGAATTACATCGGGCAGTTCATAAGGAGCTGAGGACGCCGGTATTTCTTTCTCCATTTCGATAATTTTATCCAGAATAATATCTTCTGCAATTTTGCGGGCTTTGGCAATTACGTTTACCTCTTCCTCCTTTTTTACCATCGCAACAGATGCTTCAACCAGGTCCCTTACAATTGAGTCCACATCTCTTCCCACATAGCCGACTTCTGTAAATTTTGATGCTTCAACTTTTACAAATGGGGCCTGTGCAAGTTTTGCAAGTCTTCTGGCTATTTCGGTTTTACCAACTCCGGTGGGTCCGATCATTATAATGTTTTTAGGAGAAATTTCGTCTTGAAGAGGGTGGGGGACCTGCTGGCGTCTCCAGCGGTTTCTAAGGGCAATGGCCACTGCTCTTTTTGCTTTTTGCTGTCCCACAATATATTTATCAAGCTGGGCCACAGTCTCTTTAGGTGTTAGATTTGATTGGGTATTCTCAATGGTGGCTTCAATTGTTTTTGTATTCATAATAGTATTTCCTTATATAGTTTTTAATGTTTTAAGAACTGTATGACCACCTGTATAAATGCAGATTGATTTGGCAATTTCAAGGGATTCAGCTGCAATTTGTTCAGCAGAAAGTTCCGAATGTTTCATAAGCGCCCTTGCCGCAGCAAGAGCATAGGTGCCTCCCGAGCCAATTGCAAGTATTCCATCTTCAGGTTCAATAACATCACCGGTGCCTGATATTAATAGTGAACTCTCTTTATCAACAGCAACAAGAAGAGCTTCAAGGCGTCTTAGCATCCGGTCTGTGCGCCAGTCTTTTGCAAGCTCAACAGCAGCTTTCATAAGATTGTTATTAAAAGTCTCAAGCTTTTCTTCAAGGCGTCCAAACAGGGTAAATGCATCAGCTGTAGCCCCGGCAAATCCAACAATTACAGATCCTCCTGCAAGAGTTCTGACCTTTTTAGCTGAAAGTTTCATTATGGTATTACCCATGGAAACCTGACCGTCACCCGCAAGAGCAACCATTCCATCTCTTCTCACTGTCACAATAGTTGTGCTTGTAATTTTGTTTTCACTATTTTTGTTCATCTCATCTCGCAATCTGTATTATTGTTTACTTTTTTAAGTTTTGACTGTTTTTTAATTGTGCCAGAGGGTGAGCACTGTCGTAGACTTTTGTAAGGGCCTCAACACTTACATGGGTATATTTTTGAGTTGTGGAAAGGCTTGAATGTCCAAGGAGTTCCTGAATAACTCGCAAATCTGCACCATCATTTAACAGATGGGTTGCAAATGAGTGTCTTAGGGCATGGGGATAAATATTTTCTCTTGTTCCTGTTTCAAGTCCGCGACTGCTAACAATTCTTTCGATTGTTCTCACGCTGAGTCTGCTTCCGTTGCGGTTTATAAAAAGCGCATCATCTTTAGGAAGTTTTTTGTGAAGAGGCAGGGTGTTTCTTAATTTAAGGTAATCTTTTACTGCCTCAACAGCTTTACTGCCAACCGGGACAAGTCTCTGTTTATTGCCTTTACCTGTAATCAAAAGGGTTAAATTTTCCATATTTATAGAGTCAGTATTTAGTGAATAAAGTTCACTTACACGTAATCCGCTTCCATAAAGCATCTCAATTATCGCTCTGTCTCTTGCTCCTTTTGCAGTTTTCGGCCAGCTGTTTTCAGCTATTTTAAGGGCCTCCTCCTCAGAGACAAAAACAGGGAGTTTCTTTTTTACCCTTGGTGTTTTTATAAGAGCAACAGGGCTTGATTCAATTATTCCTTTTCGTTTTAAAAAGTCGAAAAAACTCCTTAATGCTGAAAGTTTTTTAGAAACAGTTGCAGCGCTGTTTGAGTCAAAGATGTCTGCAAGGTAAGCACGCAGTGCCATCTGGTCAACCCCGTAAACAGAGGTAATATTATTTTTTTTTTCAGCAAAATTGAAAAATTCACTTAAGGCAGAGCTGTATGTCGTCACTGTACGGGGTGAAACTCTTTTTTCATATGCGAGATATTGTGTAAATTTATCAATAAATGTATCGACGGACTCATTCATGGGTTAAATATTAACAACTAAGGGGGTAAAAGTCATAAATTTGCCTAAAAAAGATTAGCAAAATTGTTATTAATAAAGGGGCCGTAATTACTAATTGTGAAATTATTTATATATTTAACCCTTTTCTTTGTCATTTATACTTTTTAAAGCTATATAAGAAAAACGATTTTAATAAGAACTTGCAACTCAAGGGAGGGTTTTTACCAATGCAGGGGGTATTAAAAAAATTATTTGTTACAATTAATATTGCTGTTTTTACAATTATTATATCAGCTTCTTCAACTGTTTTTGCCCAGACCCCAACACAAAAAGTTGAGGCAAAAGGTGTTGGTGTAAGTGGTGGTGTTCTTCTTGGTGGAGAGATCGTGCTTGCAATTGAAGCTGCAGCAAAAGTGAAACCACTTTGGGCATGGCTGGTATTTCCCGCAGTTGGTGCTGCAGGTGGCGGTGTCGGCGGCTATTTTGTTGAGAAAAGTTCAACAGGCGGTGCAATTGCCATGCTCGTAACGGGAATGGTTGCTCTTATTCCAACAGCAATTGCAGTTAGTGCTTCTCACCGCTACAATCCTGAAAATGAGGGAGCTGTTGAAGGTGATACTACCAAAGAAGATGGTAAATTCTCATTTGAACAGGATCCGGTTTCTCTAAAGGTTGATAACGAAACAACAACTGAAGTGGAGTCAAAACCTGACGTTGTTGAATCAGAAGGTCCTCCTTCACCTGAATCAGGAGATACACAGACAGAAGACGGCGCTTCAACAGGTGATGAAACATCAGATGAATCTGCGCCTGATGAAGCTGAGCCTCAATCTTCTTTACAAAAAAGTCACAATGATGCCATGGCACATCTCTCCGGAGGAGCTCTTTTTCATGTTAATAAAACTAACGGGTTTGGATTTGGAATTCCTGCAGTTGATGTAAAGCCGCTCTCTTTGGTATTTGCACAAAATTTTGAAGATAAAGTGATGCAGCCCACAATCCTTGGCGTTGAAGTAAACATACCGGTTCTTTCAATAGATCTTCCCTGATAATTAAAGTTTAATGTCGTGTTTTTTTCATAATCCAAGGTAACCGGTTTAACAGGTTGGTATTTAATGAAATGTACCTATGCGGTTCTTGTTGACTGTTGTAATTTTTGGTGGTTAAGTTCCATCAATTAATTGCAGCAAGGTCGTGTGATAAATGCTGCGTTTTAACAGGTAAAAATATGAGTAATAAAGATCTATATCCAAAAGGTGGCGGCATAATCAAAAATGCAGTTGCAGCCTCGCTTGTAAAACACGGGATTTCAAAATATCGAGCAGATGAAGACTGGGAAAAAATTAATGTAAGGGTTCCGCCGAGAGGTCTAAAAGATAACTATAATGACTCTTTTGTTTTTCAGGGGTCTGATAACAGCGGCAATATGTTTATGTCTAGACTTGGTTTGAGGGAGGACGGATCTATTAGAGAGGTGTGGGTATTTCTGGACATTGACGGTGAGAAATTTACAAATGAGCCAATTTTAATTAATGGTGAAAATCCCGCGGATGAAACAATCGCTGCGGGAGGATTAAGTTATACATACATTGATGATGGCTGCTGGAAAATTGAGTTTGAAGGATTGCTTAATGGAAACGTTAAAGGGAAAATTGACCTTACTTATATTCCATCTTCAAAAATATATCTTTCAAGTATTCACATGGATCCCCGGTCAACTGGACGTGCCATGGCCGAGATGCCCTGGAGCAGAGATTATTTTGATAAATTGAGAAGTGAGCGTCAGGTAAGGTTTGAAGAAGGCGGGTATCTTGAGGGTACAATTTTATTTGGCGAAAAAAGTTTTACCAGCAGGCTGAAGGCTTTTAGAGATCACTCTTTTGGAAAAAGAGAGTGGGCGTTTATTAACAGATACATCTGGAATATCTTCTCCCTTGAAAATCCCGTTTCACTTGGGGGGGATGAATTTGAATATATCTGCTACACCACAGTTGATTACGGCACAACTTTTAAACATCTGGTCTCTGGATGGATAGCAGGAAAAAATTCCATCCTGCCCATTGTTGCCTCATCCAATATGCATGAACTGGCTAGTGACAGAGTTGTTCCAGGTGTTTACGACATTGTGTTTGTACCCCGTGGAAAATCAGCTGTTACTGCAAAGGTGTTTAGAAGCGGAACTCCGCATATATGGTCTATGCAAAACGGAAGTTTCATTGTTAATGAGGCCTATTGTAAAATTGAAATTAATGGAATTACCGGACAGGGAATGAGTGAATTTGGTTATTCAATTACTGATTAAATCTGTAATGTTGAAAGTTCTCCTGGGTGACAAGCAATGAGTGTTAAAATAGTTCGTATAAAAGATGCAACAGACAGGTCCCTTGGCGGGAAAGCCACAGGGCTTGCAAAATTGATGAATTCGGGATTAAGAGTTCCCGACGGTTTTGTTATCTCTGGTGATTTTACTGATGAAGACAGTGGAGAAGTTATTGATTTGTGGAAAGAGCTCGGCAGTCCTAAAGTTGCAGTAAGGTCAAGTGCCTCTTTTGAGGACTCCATAGATTCTTCAGCTGCGGGTCAGCTTGATTCCTTTTTGGATGTTGAAACAGAAGATGAGCTTATCAGTGCTGTAAAAAAATGCTTTGCATCATTTGATTCCGAACGTGCAAAAACATACCGGAAACATCTGCCTCACGTTTCTTCCGAGGATATATCAGATACTCAGGGTGCAGGGGATGAGCCTGTTAATGTGATGTCCGTTGTTGTTCAGAATATGGTTGAATCTGATATTTCAGGTGTGGTTTTTACTGTTGATCCCACAGACCCTGTAAATGGTCATAACAAGACCGTAATTGAAGCCTGTGAGGGAAAAGGTGAAAATCTCGTTTCCGGTCACGTGCAGGCTAAAAGATATGTTCTCTCATCCCTTGGAATTAAAAATGATATTCTTGATGCTCTGGATATGGATGTCTCCCTTATTGATGATGCCCAGATTAACCAAATTGTTAAAGAGGCAAAATTTGCGGGGAATCTTCTTGAGTCTCCGGTTGATATGGAGTGGAGCATTGATAAAGAGGGAAACTTTTATTGGCTCCAGATGCGCCCTGTAACTTCTGTTCACGGGACTGCTCTGATTAATGAATTTGATTATCAGCTTTCGTTTAAAGACCAGCTTTTTACAAGGGCAAATGTTGGAGAGATGCTTCCCGGGGCTGCCACGCCTTTAACAATAAATGTTTTCGGTGAAGCTCTTAATTATGCACTTCATGATTTGTACGGAAAAAGCGGTGCTGTTTCTAAAGATAAAAAAAATGAACGGTTTGTCTGTCCGTTTTCCAGCCATCTATTTATGAATCTTTCAATGGTGTATGAGATAGTTGGAAGAGTGTCCGGTACATCTTTCGAAGCTCTGGAGGTTAGTCTTCTTGGGCAGAAACTTGCAAAGCATCCTGATGTTGAATTTCTCAATCCCGTTAATCGATTTGTAAATTTTCTAAAATATGCCGGTTATGTGCTGACCCATAAACAGGCCATAAAAAAAATGGATAAACTGCTGGATAAATTTAAAGATATTCCGGTCGCAATTAATAGCAGCACAGTTATTGAAAATTATGAAAGCATACTTGCATTTCTTCCTGTTTATAATCTCATTACGGCTTTACACATGCAGGTAAGTGCCTGGAGCGGCGCACTTCATGGTGCCATAAGGGCAATGCTCGATAAAGCCGGACTTCCCGACGGTCTCCAGATGGATTATATGGGCAGGCTTCTGTCACATATTGACGGTATTGAGAGTGCGGAGATTATTAAAGATTTAGAAGAGATAGCTGTAGAGATTTCAAAAGTCTCTAAAGATGTTTCATTAGATAGTGACACTCTTTTAGACTGGCTTTTAAAAAACCGGGACAGTGAGAAAACCGCAATTCTATTTAAAGAGTTTATTGATAAAAACGGTCACAGGTGTGTAAGGGAGGCCGAGCTTGGTGAGACCCAGTGGAAGGATGATCTTCCGGAGTTGGCTTTCAGCCTGTGGAATATGGCTTCTTTCGAAAACAGAATTGTACGTGAAGAGCAGAAATCATACACTGACACCCTTGAAGAACTTTTTAAAGAGTTTCCAAAACTAAGCAGGGGCGGGGTTAAGTATTTTGTAAAAAATGCACGAAGTGCCATTAAAAAAAGAGAGTACACCAAGTCAATACTCATAAAGTTCACATCATTTTTAAGAGACGGATTTAAACTCATTGCGGCACAGCTCGAAAATGACGGTTTGCTGAAAAGCCGTGAGCTCATATTTTTTCTGACACTTGAAGATATAAAAAATATTATAAACGGTGACAAAGAAGTTATTGATAAACTTAATAAAAAAGCCGCATCAAGAAGTGAACTGTACAAAATTCAGATGGACTTAAGATTCCCTGATTTTTGCAAAGGTGTCCCCATGGCCATTGATATTAAAGAGGGAACACGTATTGCTCAGGATGGTGAAATCATGGGCCTTGCTGTAAGTCCAGGAATTGTAAAAGGCAATATCCGGGTTGTTACCACAAAAGATGACGCAAAAAAAATATTGCCTGGAGAGATAATCTGCGCCCGCTTCACAGATGTGGGCTGGACTCCATATTATGGAATCGCCGGAGGCCTTATAACCGAAATAGGATCATCACTTTCCCACGGGGCGGTAGTGGCAAGAGAGTACAGACTTCCCCTCGTATCGAGCATAACAGATGCAACCACAATCTTTAAAACCGGTGATCACGTGGAACTAAACGGAACAACCGGCACAATTAAACTTCTTAAGTCCGCATAAAGCATTTTAAATAATAAGGCTATTGTACGTTTCTTATGACCCTTGAACAATTATTTTGGCAGGGAGTTGTACAGATTCAGTTTTTTTGTGAGGTGTACGAAATCAGAGGGGGGCGGGCATGTGAACTTACGGGGAGTATTAGAGTGAAGTTCCAGTTGCCAGGAGTGAAGTGCCTGGCGATGGTGAACAGTGCATGGAGGGTGACAATACCAATCGTCACCGGCAACCGGGTGTCCCCCGTGGCTCAGGTGTATTCTGATCTGATGGGTGCGTCCGGTGAAAATAGTCGCCTCTATCAGACTAAAATCGTCCGACCTTCCAATTACTTTGAATCGGCTGTGGGCCGGTTTGCCATCTGCACACACTCCCAGGTTTCTATCATCAATATACCCTATTGAATCATACTGATCTATCTCATCCCATATTGGACTGCCGTGTACCACCGCCAGATATCTCTTTAAGGTTTTGGGATGTTTCAAATGGCCTGAAAATAATTTAACCAGATGTTTTTCTTTTACAAACAAATTGATTCCCGTAGTGTCAGCGTCCAGCTGGTTAACAACCCAGACCATGCGGCCCTCCCGGCGTATCAGCCAGAATTGAAGCCCGTCTTCATCCTCCAGATTTTTGCCCGCAGTAGGAATATCATAAGGCTTGTCAACAACAAGTAATTGGCTGTCTTCAAAAATAATACGGTTTTCAATGTCTGGAATATGATCCTTCATCCAGACGGTGTAACCTAAAACAGAACACCAATCAACGGTTACTGTTGTTGTGCGGTAACATATTAAGGTATTATGCAAGGGGAAAAATATTCTCGTTTAACTTATTTTTGTCCACACCTGGTTGGGCAGTTTGAAGGGGTCGGCGATGAACGATTCACCGACTGGCTCGTTTCAGGCTCCGGATTCAACATCGACAAATTTAAAGGGGTCTGGTCTCGTGTGGGGGATGCTATTGCCGCTTCACACCGGAAATAGTATTAAGAATTGAAAACTCTTTTTTGTTATAAAAATGTTCTATTATTGTTTACATGCCTGAACATGAGTATTATCTTGTTCTTGAAAATGATTGCTATGAGCAATCGATCTATTAATGGAGATGAGATGATTTATAACAGTACCGCATTTTACCTAAGGCTATTACTCCTAGGAGTACTACTGATGAACTAGTGCGGTTTTAACTGTTATTTAATTTTGTATTTTAAAGCCGCTCAGTTAAAGCGGCTTTTTTTATTTCTGATTTTTATGCCTGAAAAGAGAAGTGTATGACAAATAGTAAATATCACCAGAATAATATTGTAGACGGAAAGTATAAACCGTTTACTCCAGTGAAATTGACCAGTAGAACCTGGCCGGACAAACAGATTAAAACTGCACCAGTCTGGTGCAGCGTGGACTTGCGAGACGGTAATCAGGCCCTTTACAATCCTATGAGCATTGAGCAGAAGCTTGCCTTTTTTGAAGCTCTGGTAAAAATTGGATTTACGGAAATTGAGATAGGATTTCCCGCCGCATCACAGACAGACTTTGATTTTGCCCGCAAGTTAATTGATGATGGTCTGATTCCTGATAATGTTACCATTCAGGTATTGGTACAGGCCCGCGAAGAGCTGGTAGCCCGTACGTTTAAAGCGTTGGACGGTGCAAAGAATGTCATTGTGCATCTGTACAATTCAACCTCTCCGGCCCAGCGGCGCGATGTTTTCCGAATGGAAAAAAATGAAATAGTGGATATTGCTGTCAGGGGTGTGGAGATGATTCAAAAAGGAATCAAAACTGTCAAAACCGGGCATTACCGATTTGAATACTCACCGGAAAGTTTTTCCGGAACAGAGCTGCCCTTTGCATTAGAGATCTCAAACGCCGTTATTCGCGCATGGAGCCCAAAAGAACAAGGAGACATGATCTTAAATCTGCCTGCCACTGTAGAGGTGTCTACTCCCAACATTTATGCCGATCAGATAGAGTGGATGTGCACAAATATCGAACAGCGGGAAAATGTTATTGTCAGTGTCCATGCCCATAATGATCGGGGTTGTGCAGTAGCGGCGTCAGAGCTGGCGTTGCTGGCGGGCGCCGACCGGGTCGAAGGAACCTTGTTTGGAAACGGGGAACGCACCGGAAATACTGATTTGCTGACCATGGCTTTAAATATGTACACTCAGGGCATCAATCCCGGTCTGGATATTTACGATGTGGACAAGATTAAACGTATTTACATCCGTGAGACGGGAATGAAAGTTCACCCAAGGCACCCCTATGCGGGAGAGTTGGTGTACACGGCGTTTTCAGGCTCCCACCAGGATGCTATTTCAAAGGGATTGAAAGCACGGCGCAAAGAGGGGCGTGTCCATTGGAACGTACCATACCTGCCCATTGATCCCATTGATGTGAAGCGCTCCTATGAGGCGGTGGTGCGTATTAACAGCCAATCAGGAAAAGGTGGTGCCGCGTATGTTTTAGAGGCTCAGACAGGGTTTGAACTTCCCAGGGTTATGCAGCCTGCATTTAGCAGTATTGTGCAGGAGCGGGCAGACAGCACCGGTGTAGAATTAGATCCCGTCGAGATTGCAAAATTGTTTAATGATGAGTTTGTTAATCGGACGGATCGAATAAAGATTGTAAATTTGCAGGTAAATCGCGACTTGAATTCCACGACAGCCGACAACCGGACAAACGTAACTGCACAATTGCTGGTAGATGGAGAAGAAATTTCAAAGAGCGCCAGGGGAGATGGCATTTTGGATGCGTTGTCCCAGGTATTGAGTTCTGCGGGATTTGAGTTCAAAGTGACATCGTTTGATGAACATGCATTGGAGTCAGGTGCAAACGCACGGGCTGCTGCATATATTGGCATCGAAGATCAGAACGGAAATATCAGCATGGGCGCAGGTGTAGATACGGACATTGCTATTGCCAGTGCCAGAGCCCTCTTGAGTGCATTAAACAGACGCTGATCCCAAACACAAAAAATCCCCCGACCCTGACAATATGTTGTTATCAAAAAAGATCCTCTACAGATCTCTAAAAATAAAAAAGTTAAAACTGACGTGCCGGTACCTCACAGCAAGTATTTTTTTTGCATTGGTAATATGCAATAAATGCAATACTAATCAAAAATAGCATAAAACGGTGCAACTGGTTGCACTGTTTTTTTACACTTCATAAAAATAATTATTTGGAGGTTTTAAAGAGATTATATTATCAATTAAACAAAACAAAGAGTCCAGCTTTTTTATAAATTGATAAAAAAATATTTTATTAAAAGTAGTCAAATCATAAAAAAAAGAGAGCCCGGTTATGGAGTATTTCTTGTTTTTTTATGCTTGACAAGGTGACATCAACCACAATAAAAATCATCGATTGTAAGATGGATAGCGCTGCAGAATGCACCTGTTAATCCCTTAATGCAACATGATGTCAGGAGTAATAATGAATACTGTTTTTTTGAAGTTCGGATGTCTGTTTTTTTTAATTTTGTTTTTGTCGGGCTGTCACAAATCAGCAAAAATTGATGGTGAAGATTCAAGTTCTTCTATCCCTGTTCCTGATGTATCAGGCAGCGACAGTACTATTGATGATAGTGAAACCTCTATGGTTGAGGCAGATGACACATCTTTGTCTGTTTCTACTGAGAGTGATTTGAATGATACAGAGACCGACACGGCCGACAGTGAGACCGATACGGTAGATAGTGATACCGACACGGCCGACAGTGAGACCGATACGGTAGATAGTGATACCGACACGGCCGACAGTGAGACCGATACGGTAGA
>JAFGVO010000209.1 GCA_016937935.1 Deltaproteobacteria bacterium
TATGACAAGGATGGCATTCTTCTAAGTGACCCGGATATAAGCCTGAAATGAAATTTTAATTTGTTTGATAAGTATATTTATAAAATATAAGGAGATGTTTATGTTTAAAAGAGTTTTGATTATAGCAATAATTGCTTTTTCTGTATTTGCCTGTGGTAAAAATAAGTCAGGTAGCGGAGATATTGATGATTATTTAGAATCGCCTCCAGAAAATCCCGCATGTTATACGCCGTGTAAAAAATCGTTGATTACCAGTGATGGAGAATTTATTGAGTGTCAGGCTGACGGTTTAATGGAAGCATGTCTTGATGGCAAACAATGTATTAACGGAACCTGTGCTGATGTTGATGATTCAGAAGAATATGAAGCATTGACCTGCAAGAGCGACATAGAATGTCCTGATTTTAAGAGATGTATTGCCGGTGGGTGTTATTCTGATTGTAAACAGGATGGTGACTGTTCAGGGGAAAAGAGATGTTATCGAAGAACATGCAGATTGCCATGCAGTTCAAATTCTGACGGTGCAGCAGATAATGTCTGCGGGCGCAGCGAATTTTGTCAGACATTGGATGGAGAATTTGGATTTTGCATGCCATTTGATAGTAATGATGACACTGATTCAAAGGATGTTGAGGAGTTCTCTGATACATCAGATGTTTCAAGTGATTCAGGTACAGATTCTGATTTAAACAATAGCGCTAACCCTGTTTTTGTAAGTAACAGTCAATTTGAACTTAGCAAGAAGCTTGTGGAGTTTTCAAATAACCATGTAAGCGATGGCTTTAAAATTCTTAATTATGCTCCTACAGCCTCAAGTTTTACCGTTAGAAAGGTGAAGCATTTTGAGTATCCTGACTCAGGTGCAATTATGATTTCTGAAAATCCACTGCACTGGATAAAAATGGGTCCCACGGGGGATACAACAGTTGAGCAGGAGTTTACCGTTCTTGTAGATCCCGCATCAGGAGATACTCCAGGGGAAAAAACAATTGATCTTAAGTCCGCATATAATGAAACTCTTCTAAAATGGGAAGGTGAAATAGAAGTTGTAAATGAAAAGATGGGTGTTAGAAAACTCAGTCTTTCATATCGAACAACACCTGATGGACAGTGGAGTGGAAGAATATATAACTTTGCCCAGTTTAGAGATGTTGAACTTGATAAATGGGTGCTGGATAAGGGTAACAAGACAAAGCTTGAGAAGGTTGAGAATGCCTTTATTAAAAGATGGAGTGCATTTAAAGATGGTTTAATATCCTATGATGAGTTTAAAGCAGTTTTACTGGCTACCCGTACAGAATCATGGAAGTTATCATCAGTAAAAGATATGTGCAAAAACGAAGGTGGCGCTGATGTTGCGTGTTATCTCTATCAAAACAGTAATGGATACTCTGTATATACAACTGATCAGAAGGACTTTCCCATTCCCAGTGCTGTAAGTGAACTTGATATGGTTATGAATCTGAAAGTTGATGATACCATTTCAACTCGTCTTACTGGAAGAATTGAGTCTTCTGAAGCTCCTCAATATGCAGGGGATCCTGCTGTTAATCTGGAGTTTTTATCCGATCCTACAGGCGGATGTGATTCAGACAGATGTTTTGTTCCCATTAAAAGTTTCAATTCAACCATAAGAGTTGGAGGTCGTCACGCTTTAAAGAAAGGTTCCTGCGCAAATGAGGGATTTGCAGATGTTGAGGTGCCATGGCTTGTACCTGGATTTGCAGATGGAACTTTTGAAGATGATGTGACAGGGGAAAGATATTACAGTGAGTGTCGTGAAATGACTCTTCCCTTTGGTACTGAATACCAGGATCTCTATATGCAGAATCCAATTCTCGCAGGTTCCAATCCCATTCCGGATGGTCAGGTCAGGGAGAGAACTCTTGAGCTGGTTGATGGTGCTTTAATTGACCAGAAATCTCTGTTTATTATCTACCGGGAGCATTTCCCGTCATTTTTAGGCTCAACTGATACTGAAGGTTTTAGTTCTTATGGATTTATGGTTTTAGAGCGTTCTCCTGAAGAACTGGCTCCTGAGGATTTTGTCGGGTTTAAACAGGATGCACCAGCAAGTGTTGTACCTGACGATCTTTTAAATGTTGGATGCAGTGAAGACTTTTTAGCAAGTATTGGCGTTGGCAGTGTTACTTCAGGTAATGTTGATACTGTTGTTAATATGGTGCTGGATGGTGTTGCTGGGGATTCAACAGCTGAAGAACTGGATTCTACAGAAATTGTTCATTACTACTGTGAAGATACAGGATTGTTTGATGGTGGCCGTTATGACGATGATGTTAACAATTTAAAAGAGCCATGTCCTGCCGGTAGCAAAGTTATATTTTTTACTCTTTCAGATAATTCAGATGTGGATTTTGCTCCTCTCTCATTAGCAGGTCAGGAGTGTAACAACTCTTTTTCACGTGATGCGAATGAAAAAATTGTTTCAAGAGGAACCTGTCAGAAAACTTTAAACAGCTGGATAAACAACGAGTGGTACAGTATCAGGCTGGATCCCTTGTGGAGATGTACAGATCCCAATGAGGTATATTGTGAGTCCGATAGACTTGATTTAAGAAGTGAGCGTACTTTTTATCAGGATATTCCTGGTGCGCCAACATTTCTGCCCTTGCGAGTTGATGTTGCAAATGCATTCAGATACAAAACACGTTTTCGTACAAGGGATGGACAGAGTATAGGATTTGTTCCTGAAATATGTGTAAAAAATTCTGATGCTGTTCCCTATTGCTACTCTCCGGAAACTATTGAAAATTTATATGAGAGAGTAAATTGTGCCACATCGTTGTATTCCAATAATCGTCAGGATATGTCTGATGAAGTTAAGGCCAGACTGCTTGCATATCTTAAAGAGAACTTTATGCAGGACAGTTATATGGATTATGATACCGGTAATACAATTGTACAGGACGGGTTTGAATTTTTAAATGCAGAGCTGCTTATTATGCTTGGAGACGACGCCTACACAGAATCATTTGCTGCAAGACTAGATTTGGCCGGTTCAAATATGACCAGTTTTAAAGGGTCGCTTTTTGAAGTTGACGGCATGGATTTATCCGGCGGAGCGGGCTATGAGATGGTCAGCCTCTATCGCTCTATTCAGTACTATCAGAAGGTCCTTGACAGGTTTTATAATCTTAGCCCTATGATATGGAAGGCTATTGAGATTGGTGCCCCAAACAGTTTTATTACACAGCAGACGGTTGTGACCTATTTTGATCGTCTTGTGAGGGCATCAAGTCAAAAAGCCAGGGCCTGGAGCGAGGTTGCAAAACGTTATCAGAACTTTAACAGGGCAGATCTTGCTTATCCGGTTATTGAGAGGGCATACGCTTCTGCATATCTTGAGAGCATTGTAATGTCCCGTATGATGCTGAAGATGCTTGATGAGGTTGCAGTTGAAAAACGGGACCAGATTGTGATGCTCCTTGAGACTTCGGGTTTAATTTATAAAGCTGCACTTTTAGAAATGAAAGATGTCCACAGTTCTATAAATGAGGATATTAACTATTTTGGATATTCACCTGATTATATACCTTTTCCGGCTCTTGATGATAATGATACAAACTCTTTTGAAAAACAGTTTGCTTTTGCAAGACAGCGCCTCGAAATGGCAAGGCAGAAAGAGGATGCAGCCCTTGCGGACTCAAGATCCTTTGATGTTGACTCGGCATCTTTTCAGTCCGAACTTATAAAGCTGTCTGACTCCTATGAAAATCAGCTAGGGGATCTGTGCGGAACATTTGAAGGTTTTGATGGTAATATTTATCCCGCAATTCCTGAATATGCCCATATGAGTGAGCGTACCAGCTGGTTTAACGGTTCTCCCTGCGGTTTTGTAGGTAATGGACAGATTCATGATGCAATGGCATCAATGGAGATAACCGCGGTCGATCTTAAATCAACAGTAATGGCTCAGGAAAACATTTTTAAAAAAATGGAAATTGAGAAAGACCGTACCGTTGAACAGTGTAATGTAAGAACAGAAATAAATGAACTAATAAAGGCTAGATTAGATGTTGCAATGGCAGATAAAAAGGCAGACTTGGATGATATATTTACAAGAAGAAATGCCGCTGTAGATGATTTTAAAGCTAAAATTGATGAAAAATATGCAACAAAGCTGGAAGATGAAAAAAAATCCAGACAATCAACAGCAGATGCCATAAATACTCTTACAGAAAGAAAACAGGGTAAGATTGCAGATGTTCAATATGATAGTATGGAAACAAATGCCAGTCTTAATGATGATATTCGTAATACTGAAGTAGAGATGAACAGGGTTCAGAGAACTTACGATAATGTTGTTGGTATAACTAGTGCAGCTCGGTGTTCGGATATTGCGACGTGTATTCAGGCTGGCGCAGCTGTTGCTACAATGAGTATTGCTACAGGGGTTAAGGGACGTAAACTTAAAAGAAGTGAAGATTCAATAACAGAAAAACAGACTGCGATTGCTTTAAATGAGAGAGATTCACAAAAAGAGATTTCTACATTAAATTTAGATCTTGAAATTAAGACAAATAAAAAACAGACCACCTTGGAATTAGATATTTTAGGACAGGATGCCGCGCTGGATGCAGAATTAAGAAGGATTGATAATAAGAAATATCATAAGTTAGAAGATCTTGATAATGAGTTGCAGGATAAATTAGCATCAATTGAGAATAATCTTGATAAATATTTACGAGATAAGGATGTTAAATTAAATTGTGATTTGGCTGATGTTGATATGAAAGCCAGTATTGCAAATCTTATTCTTTCAATGCATGAAAATGAACTTCAGATTCTTAAGGCTGATTATAGTCTGAAATTGGCAATGTCTCAGATTGCAAAGCTGTTTAATCAGTCTACACGTGTTTTGGCAGAGATGTCATCCCATGAGCAACTGCTTATAAATGTCGAAGCTGCAAAAAATAATCCCAATATTAGAATTTACAAAAATGATGCAATTATTAATGCTGACAGAACTTTTAATAATGCGTTGAAGGAAGCGTACAAAGCCACCAAGTTATATGAGTATTACACAAGCCAGACTTATGCAAAATCCATTGAACTGTTTTTAATCAGAATGGTGGGGGCCGGAGATTACAGTCTTGAAGAATACCTGGATGAGCTTGAGGACTCTTTTCATGATTTTGAGGAGGAGTACGGTAATCCTGATACCCGCGTAGCTGTCTTATCTTTAAGAGATGATATTTTATCCATACCATATATGGGTGACAGCGGTGAGGCAGTGAGCCAGACAGACAGAATTGACGCTTTTAGAGATGCCATTAGAGATGTGAGACTCATTGACAGTCACGGTTATATCAATATTCCGTTTTCAACTGTTTTAAGTCAGTTGTCTCCCCTTACCAGAAACCACAAGATTGAACATGTGGAGGTTGAGATTATTGGAACAGATATTGGTGATACTGTGGGCAGGGTATATCTTCGTCAAAATGGAACAGGTGTTATGAATGGACTTGATGGAGAGACATCGTATTTTGCCTTTCCGGAAAGACTTGCAGTAATTAACCCGCTGTTTAACGGCAACAGGGTGTTTGAGCCTGATGTGTATAAAAACAGACGCCTGAGAGACAGACCGTTTATAAATACAAATTGGGAGTTCATATTTAATCAGAAGGATGAGTCTGTAAATGAGGACATAGTTGTTGACTCCCTGACAGACATTAGATTGTACGTTTACTATACGGACTTTACACAGATGTATAATTAGGCTGCTTGTAAAATTGCAGATTATTAAGATGAAAGGATTAGAAGTGAATTTAAAAAATTATTGGTTGTATTTTCTGTTTTCAGCACTGGTATTTACTGCTGCATGCAGCGATTCAGGGGGAGGAAGTGGTGACACGGAGGACTCTGAATCAGATACTTCAGAAGATACTGATATGGAAAAAATATGTTCAAAAACTCCCGGATTACCGGGGTGTCCGTGCCAGTTTTCAAGTGAATGCAATGACGGGCTTGTGTGTGACGATGAAGACTTGATATGCAGAGAACCTGTGGATTGTTTAGAGGTTGATTGCGGAACATCTGGTATTTGTCAACCATTTTTTGGAAGTGATGCAATCTGTCTTAAAACCTGCCAGCCAGGGTTTGAACCAGATAGTGAATTTACTCAATGTGTACCTGTCACAGGTCTTTCCTGTGTAAGGGGATCTTCAAACAGTATTTATGAAGAGTGTAAAGAGCTTTTAAGAGGATGTGTTGAAAGTAACGAGACTGCACAGTGCGGGGACTGTTTCTTTGGATATGTACTTGATAACGGTGTCTGCGTTCCACAGGAAGATTGTGTTGAGGCGGGCTGTTCTGACAGTAATATGACCTGCATACCTGCCGGTGAAGGCCACAGCGCTGTATGTGATGAGTGTTCACCTGGTTTTGTTGAGGTCGACGGTGTCTGTAAATCCGATCTTGCTGCAAGTTGTACAGGGACAGGAAATATTAAAGACGATTGTGATGAACTTTATAGATATTGCAATTCGGGAACTGCAGATTCAGGAGCCACATGCGGAAAATGTATAGACGGTTATTTTGAAAATTTTGCAACAGGTGCCTGTGAACTTGAAACCGATTGTGAGACTCTTAAATGCAAGGGTTCCAATCAGATTTGCGAGTATCTTCCCAATGCCACATGTACAGACTGTGTAGAAGGGTTTGTTAAAAATATCATAAGCGGCATTTGCGAAAAAGCATTAACATGTGATGAATTGAATTGTACTGACGGTGCAGATTGTGAACCCGCAACAAAAACCAGTGATGCGTTTTGCTTTGATAACCACGGATGTGGCAATGATAAATTGTGGAGTTCCAAACTGGAAAGTTGTGTGCAGTGTCCTGTGTGCGGAGATGATGAAGGAGAAGAGAGTTACAGGTGGCCGGAACTTACAGAGGGTTCTGACAGATGTATCTGTACAACAAAGGATGGTTATTTCTTTTCTGACAGTTCAGACCTTCAGGTTTATCCCTGTGATAATGATGGCGACGGCTGGGTAAGAAGTGATGCAAGAAGTGCAATTGAAAAACCCGAAGGTTCACCTTTAAAGGAGAATGCAAGGTGTCATTTTCGCTCTATCAATAGGTTTATTCTTGAAAACGAGCAGGGTAAAATAACAGAGGAAAAATTGGATTTTCCAGCATATCTTTATGAACCTACAAGGCTTGATGATGATTATCATATCATGGCTAATCCTGATGATTTTCCTGCGTATAATGCAAATTCAAGACAGTTTTATGCACGGGAGCTTAATCCTCTTACTAAAGCCTGTGTAAGTCGAAAAGGGGATTTTAACAATAATGGTATTTCGGATGTTACCGAGTGGCAGCAGCAGTTGTCAGGTACTGGAGAGTGGAAAGATGTAAAAGATTTTCTTCCTTTTACATTTTTTCTCGAACTTAATAACAGCTGGTATGAAGATACCGATAAAGGCGGGGCATATCATATTCAGGAAAAATCTCGATTCAGAGAGGCATTTCCTGAAGATCATGTTCCTGTCTCTTATCCTGTTGATAAAGACGGTGACTACTGGCAGGAGTGTACTGTATTGGCAGATTCATGGTTTGATTCAAGCTCCAGTGTTCAGGATCTTGGTATGGATTTTGCCAGAAATATTGATGCTAAAATGAATCTTCACAGTCAGTTTAAATGTTCAATTTTTGCAACAGTAGAGCCCAAAGACAGGGAGACCGAGGCTCAGACAACAATTACTAAACAAGAAATTGAAGAAGGGTACTATTTTATAAACAGCTGTTATGTGGACCCGGTTTCAATTGAATCTCTTAGCGACGATACTAATCCATGGAGTCCTCAGATTAACTGTTTTACAGTAGACGACGTTGAAAATATGGAAAACGGAGATGTGGCATGGGCAGCAGTTGGATATTTTGATTATAATGACGGGTATAAAGATCCGACGGATCCTGAACAACCGTCTTATGTAAGAGGTTGTGTAAATGAGTGCGCTTATGCTCCCGAGCTTTGTCCGGGTTATAACTCAGCGTGTTCTTCAGATGATCCTGATATTCTTGAATGTAACCCCAGTCGCAATATGTGTGACGGTCAGACTGGCAATTATGGAAAGATAAATTGCGGTTGCGGTCTCTCATATGCAAATAGTGACCAGGGACTTGGGGTATGCGGAACCGGCTGTATTTATCATGCTGTTGCAGACACTGATATGACTCCCTTAGACAGAGCCGGAGCATGGAACTGCGGAGGCGTGTCAACCTATTATGACAAGATGGCAGCAACTGATAGTGACGGAAAAAAAGTAACTCTTAAAGGTCGGGTTTCCGGCCTGAATACAGGGGTTACGGCAACAGGTGAAAATTCAGACGGTGATAAGTACTCTCTTAAAAAGGGCACTTTTAGAATGACCGGCAAAGCAATTATTAAATAATTAAGTGTTAAGATATAAGGAGAATTAAAATGAAAAAGTTATTTGTAAATATGTTTGTAATATCATTATTGGTATTAACCGTATCCGCTTCCAATGCAGATGATGCGTTAATAACCAACCCCACA
>JAFGVO010000025.1 GCA_016937935.1 Deltaproteobacteria bacterium
AACTGCTGTTTCACATGACCATGTGCTGTCTGTTTACCAGGAATTCCTCGCATGTTTCAAAGATCATTTTTGAAGTGAATTGCTAATAACTCGTTTTAGAAATTATAAAGATGACCTTTTACTTCTCTCCAGGTAAATATCAAGTTACATATCGCCGAATATACAACAACCTGGGCTTAAAAAAAATAATTGGAATCTGTTCAGAAAAGAGCTTTTACAGGAGAGTTTTAAATTTGCAGGTGATACTGAACTTATGACCAGTTCTCAAATGATGATTAATTAAATTCTTAAAGAATGTACTGGTTATAAAATTATTTAAATTTTTTTTTGGTAATAATTATGTATTGGCATTAAACTATAAATCTTGTTTTGCCATAAATAATGGCAGAAGAATTTTTAAGAGTTCTAAGAAAATACTAATCAGGTGACATCTAATATGACTAAAATTACTGAGACTATTGATAATGAAAACCGGCGGAACTCCTCAAGACTTGAAGCTACATTTCAGGTAAAATACAAAACACTTGATTCTTTGGTTTCCGCATACACCGAAAATATTTCCAAGGGTGGTATTTATATAAAGACCGATTCAATGCTTCCTTTAAATTCCATGGTCAAAATTAAACTGGCTATGCCCGAGGAAGGTCCTGAAATTGAGTGTATCGGACAGGTTGCAAGGGCCCACAAAAAGAGTGTGGAAAATAAAATTCCTTCAGGTATGGCAATTGTGTTTAGAGACATGTCAGATGAGCACTATAAATTTATCGAAGAGTACATTGCTCAGCTTTCGAAAAATATATCTGAAAAAGCCGTTATTGAAAAAATATCATCCCAGCAGATTCTTATTGTTGATGATGACAGCACTGTAAGAAGAAATGCAAAAGCAGTTTTGGAAAAACAGGGTCACACGGTTATTACCGCAGAAGATGGATTAAAAGGCCTTGCACAGTGTCTGAAAAATCCTCCGGATATTATACTCTCGGATGTGCAGATGCCTAAAATGGACGGGTGGAATTTTTTAAAGACAATAAGAGCCAGAGCTTCCCTTGCACCAACCCTGTTTATTTTTCAGACATCATTAAAAAATGAGAAAGATCGCCTAAAGGGTTACCAGATGGGAGTTGATGATTATCTGGCAAAGCCATACTCTTCAAAAGATCTTATCTCTCGAATAAACAAACTTGTTATCCGCACAAAGCAGAATCAGTCAATGCAGCCAAGGTCAAAGGCTTTGCGTGGAGATATCGAGCAGGTTTCAATTTCAACTCTTCTCTCTTTACTGGAGATGGAAAAGAAAACCGGAGTCTTGATGGTCGTAAGCAATACCCTTTGCAGAATATATATTAAAAATGGCAGACCTCTTTCTATTGAGATGGAAAATGATCAGGTAATAAGTCAGATGGATATGGTAACCGATGTGCTTCACTGGGAAAAGGGGCAGTTTGAGTTTGCTGTAACAGATGTTCCCTCTGTTGATAAAATTAAAAACAGTATGCAGGGAATGCTCATGGAAGCCGCAAGGCTTAAAGATGAGACCGGAGTTGTTAAACTTTCTTAAAGGTATTTATAGGGGAGTGGCTGTTAAACTTCCTGAATTTTCGTCCTGTTTTAGCATGCAGTCAATGAGAGTTCCTCTTTTTTGTCCATTAATTTCAACCTGTAAAAAGGTCTCTGTAACCCCTTTATTGTCATCCTCCACAAGAACTGTACACTTTTTATTAATCCTGGTTTTTATAAATTGAAGGTGTAATTTGTCTCCGGCCTCACGCATTTTTATGACTCTTGTTTTTGCAGTTGTTCTGTCTCCTTCACCATACAGTTTATGGGCCATGGTTCCTGGTCTTGAGGAGTATGAAAAAGCGTGGAGATATGAGAACCCGCAGCTCTTTATAAAATTTAAACTGTTTTCAAATGCGGTCTCGCTTTCTGTGGGAAATCCGCAAATCACATCAGTGCCAACAGCAATTTCTGATGATGCACTGGTTATGATTTCAAGAATATTTTTGTAAAACTTTGTGTTATATCCTCTTTTCATATCACCAAGTACTTTGTCGTCACCCGACTGGAGAGGGATATGAAGATGGTTGCAGATGTTTTTTGTATTGGCTACAGTTAAAACAAGCTCTTCATTAACTGACCATGGTTCGATTGAACCAAGTCGAATTCGTCCAGGGTAAAAGAGTTCAGCACTCTTTTGTAAGACATTGGCAAGCGTATTGTTGTTTTCAAAGTTACTCAGGTTTTCAAGATCACTTCCGTAGGCACCAAGCTGTACACCCGTAAGCACAAGTTCTTTAACACCGGAGGCTTTAAATGCGCCCACTCTTTCGAGTATTAAATGGAGGGGCATTGACTGTTCTTTTCCCCTTGCTTTTGGAACAATGCAGTAGGTGCAGTTGTGGGTACATCCGTTTTGAATTTTTAAAAATGCTCTTGTGCGGTTTTCAGGAGGCATAGCTGGAAGATCTGTAAAATTATCCGGTATATCAAAATAGGGAAGATATTTATTGACTTCTGTAATATTTAAACTGTTTTCTGCAAAGCTGTTTAGCCATTGTGACACCTGCAAAGGAGATGTTTTACCTCCTCCAACAGTTACAGCACGATTATCAAAATCTTTTGCAAAATCTTTAAATGCAGAAACGGCACAACCGGTAAAAATAATTTTAGCCTGTGGGTTGTTTCTTAAAATTGAACGTGCAACTTTTTTGCTGTCACGCTCAGCCTGAACAGTTACGCAACAGGTATTAATAACAACAATATCAGCATCGGCGTTATTTTGAACTTTCTCAAAAAGCCCGGCCTGCACCCCGCTGTCAATAATAACACTATCAGCCTGATTGGCTTTGCATCCAACTGTGTGAATATGTAATTTATGTCTCTTCAAAAGTATAAGCTTTCTAATTTTATCTCTAAAACACAAAACCTATAACATACAGGTATAAAAATTCTACTTATGTCTAATAATTAAACAAATACCTGGGCCTCCGTCCGTGAAAACTCTGGGCCTCCCGTCCGTGAAAACTTGTGAAGAGTTTACAAGGTAATTTTTGCACATGATAAAAAATACAGTATAAATTAAGAAAAGTGACTGATTGACATTTTTTGATTGATTTGGTATACAAAACTGAGCTAAAATGTACATTCCAGTGTGCTGGGTGTTATCATACTTAAAGAAAGAAGGAGTTAAATATGGCAAGATTGACAGGTAATGTTTTAATGGGACAGTCCGGTGGACCTACTTCTGTTATTAATGCATCTCTGGCTGGCCTCATTACAGAAGCCAAAAAGAAAAAATATATGAAGAAGATATATGGAATGCATTATGCTATTGAGGGTTTTCTTCAGGATCAGGTTGTAGATCTGGGAGCACAGTCTGATGAGGTTATTGCCGGTCTTCGAACCACTCCTTCAAGCGGTCTTGGAAGCTGCAGATATAAACTTCTCGATAAGGATCTGCCTCTTGTTTTAGAAAAATTAAAAAAATATGATATTCGCTATCTTTTTTTAATCGGCGGAAATGACAGCATGGACACGGTTCACAGAATCGAAGCATATTGTCAGAAAAACGATTATGAGCTTATTGGTGTTGGAGTTCCAAAGACTGTTGATAATGATCTTTTTGGAACGGATCACACTCCGGGGTTTGGTTCTGCAGGACGGTATGTAGCTCTTTCGGTAAAAGAGTCAGGGCTTCTTGCAAGAGATATGCAGAAGGTTGACAAGTTTGTTGTTCATCAGTGTGTTGGTCGTGATGCAGGCTGGCTTGCAGCATCTTCTGCTCTTGCAAAAGAGAAGCCGTCTGATGCTCCCCATATTATTCTGACACCTGAAAATGATTTTGATGACAAGACATTTATTGCAGAAGTCGAGCGAGTGGAGAAGGCTTACGGTTATGTGTATATTGTTTGCGGCGAGGGCGTTCATTACAAAGACGGTTCTCCTGTATCTGCATCAAAAACCAGAGATAAATTTTCAAATGTTGAGTTTGGCGCAATGGGCGGAAGCTCAGTTGCTCTGGAACTTCACAAGATGATTACAAATAAATTTGGCTGGAGAGGGGAGTTTCAGATAACTGAGAGTCTTCCCATGTGTGGCGAGGATCGTGCCAGCAAGGTTGATAAAGAAGAGGCTTTTAAATGTGGACAGGAGGCTGTTAAACTTGCCGACAAAGGTGTAACAGGGGTAATGGTAAGCATGGTTCGCGAAAAAGGCGATAAGTATAAAATTGCTTACAAAACGGCACCTTTAAGTTCAGTTGCAATTGCTGCAAAGCCAATGCCTGCAAGCATGTTTACAAAAAACAAGATGTTTGTGACCAAAAAATATCTTGACTATGCCAGCCCAATTATTGGTGAGCTTCCAAAGTTTGTGACTCTCGATTTTAAAAAGAAATAGACTCTTTAAATCTTTTAAATCATGATAATATCCCTATTGTCCTGCAACAGGAAAGGGAAGTATGAAAAAACATATCCTGTTAATTTTTGTAACCATGTTCATGTCCGGCTGTCTTTTGCCCCCTTCCGAAGGTGGCGGACCTAAAAAGCCTCTGAAGAGCGCATACATTTCACATATTGATGCCAGTGGTGATCAGGGGAAGCACGACTCTTTTGGCATTACAAAAATGTATGAATCCCTAAAAGATGGTAAACAGTGGAGAGCCATGTGGGATAAGAACCCTAGAAATTTTACAGGGAGAGATCCCGCAGATCCTGTTTTTGATGCTGACCATGGGGAAGCAACGTATATAGTTGCAGGTGATGGTACCTTAAAAATTGGGGGTGAAATACCACGAATGTACATTTATGATCCAGGCTTGAAAGAGCAGTGGAAAGATGTTGAGATAACAATGTATTTTAAGCGTGTTGAGGATAAAAGCACACCCTGGGGAGGAATGGTATCCTTTGCCCGCACAAATCATGGAACAACAGGTGATGAAAACATTGATAAATGTGACACACGAGGTATAGGAGCAAGGATGCGCTATGACGGGTATGTTGATTTTGAAAAAGAGACCAGCCATCCTGAATCGGGATATATTGAGCGTGTAAAGTATTGGCAGGACGGTATGCCCTATAACAAGTGGATTGGATACAAGCACGTTGTTTACGATCTTCCCGATGGCAATGTAAAGCAGGAGCTTTATATAGATGAAACAGAAGGAGCAAACGGCGGTACCTGGAAAAAACTTATCGAGTATGTTGATGATGGAACAAATTTTGGAGCGGGTCAGCCTGCGTGTAACGGCAATGTACAGTCAACCATGAAGCTTTCTAAAAGTGAAAGAGGGCCGGTTCCGAAAGCGGAAAACCAAATATCACAGTCTATTTTAGAAGTGATGACGTGGGGGAAAACGGACTTGTTTATAAGTGGGGCAGTGTAAGAGAAATCCTGGCTCCGTTGTAATAAAAAATTCAAATAAAAAATGTAGTTGCATAAACCCGCATAAGCGGTTATAAAAATATTAGGAAAGGTTCTGTTATGAAAACTTACGCTGAAATTTATAAAGCAATTGGAGATGAGACGAGAATTACCATTCTTGCTCTTCTGATTTTTAAAAAAGAGCTCTGTGTCTGTGATGTTGAAGGAATACTTGAGATCTCACAGTCAAAGGCTTCAAGACATTTAAGGTATCTAAAAAATGCCGGCCTGATAACTGACAGACGCGAAGGTATCTGGGTCTATTACAGGATTACCGCTGATAAACAGAGTGAAGGTTTTCAGGTTTTAAATTCTAACAAAAAACTTCTCGTCTCTCTTCTTGATGAACATATTCAACAATCTGTTGATAACTGGTTTGTAAGCAAACAGTGTAATTCATGCGCTGCAGGCTGACGGGGTTGATTATTAAATGACTGCTACAAAAAGCTGCATAACAAAAAAGCCGTCGGGGCTTGGATTTTTTGAAAAATATCTCACTGTCTGGGTAATATTATCTATTGGCGCAGGGATCTTATCAGGAAAAATTATTCCCTCAATGGCTCATTATCTTGATTCTTTGAGTGTAAATGTAAATGGAACTCCGGTTGTATCTATTCCAATTGCAATCTGCCTCTTTTTTATGATGTACCCCATAATGGTTAAAATTGATTTTTCAGAAGTTTTGCGTGCGGGTAAAAATGTAAAGCCTCTGGGGTTGACTCTTTTTATCAACTGGATGGTTAAACCATTTACAATGTATGCAATTGCACTGTTTTTTCTTGGCACACTGTTTATAAACTTTATTGGAGCGGACGCTGTTGACCTGGTGAAAATTCCTTTTGGGGTGGATATGCAGGCGGGTACAGAGCACGGTGCAGGGACCGTTGTAATGCATAACGGTATTAAGATGCTCTCTATTCCTTTGTGGCGATCTTATTTTGCCGGGGCGATTCTTCTTGGTATTGCTCCTTGTACTGCAATGGTTCTTGTGTGGGGATTTCTTGCAAAAGGAAACGATGGCCACACACTGATGATGGTTGCAATAAACTCCCTTGTTATGCTTCTGCTCTACGGACCTTTAGGAGGATTTTTATTGGGCGTGGGTAAACTCCCGATTCCATGGCAGGCACTTTTTTTGTCAATAACGGTCTATGTTGCCCTGCCTCTTTTTGCGGGATATATATCGAGAAAAATTATTATAAAAATTATGGGGGAGGAGTGGTTTAATAATAAGTTTCTCCATTTCCTCAGCCCTATAACTATAGTGGCTTTATTAACAACTCTGGTACTGCTGTTTTCGTTTAAAGGGGATATTATTATGCAAAAACCTTTGACGATTTTATGGATAGCCATACCTCTTTTTATTCAGACTGTCCTGATTTTTGCAGTGGGATATATCCTGGCAAAAGTTTTAAAACTTAATTATGAAGATGCCGCTCCAAGTGCAATGATAGGGGCTTCAAATCATTTTGAAGTAGCTATAGCAACAGCCGCAATGCTTTTCGGTCTCTCATCAGGTGCTGCTCTAGCAACTGTCGTTGGGGTTTTAATTGAGGTTCCGGTGATGCTTCTACTTGTAAAATTTTCACTAAAAACAAAAGGGTGGTTCCCTGAAGCTGAACTCCCCCATGAAACTAAAGAGAGTATATAATGAACATTGAATTTGTGTATTTTAAAGAAAACAGTGATGCAACGGGACTATTTGAACTTTTAACAGAGTCCGCAAAAAATATTATTCCTGAAGTATCAGTAAAAAAAACAGTTTTAGATTCTGAAGAAGAAGCCCGCTCAAAAGGGGTTTTAAAAAGTTCTGCCATTTTTATTAATGATAAAAAAATTGAAATACCTGAAAATGGAAGCTCTGTTGAAAAGTGGATGCTGGAAGCTGCGGTTTTACGTGAAAAAAAACCTAAAGGGCTGCTGTTTCTTTGTGTAGCCAACTCCGCAAGAAGTCAAATCGGAGAAGGTATTGGAAGATTGCTCGCCCCTAAAGATGTTATTGTTCAGTCTGCGGGCTCTTATCCAACATCTGTTCGTCCTGAAGCTGTAACGGTTTTAGGTGAAATTGGTGTTGATGCAAAAAGTCATACGTCAAAAAATGTTAGCGAAATTGATCCTGAAACAGTTGATACTGTTATAACTCTTTGCAGCGAAGAGGAGTGTCCTCTGTTTTTAGGTAACGCCACAAGAATTCACTGGGGGCTTCCTGATCCTGCAGGTGTTGAAGATCCAGCACAAAGACTCAACTCTTTTAGACAGACAAGAGATGAGCTTATGACACGTATAAAAGCCCTGTTTAATGTTTAAAAGTTTTGCAGATATTGTTGTTTACAACTGGCTCTCTTTAGACAGTGAAAGTCACATTGCAGAAGCTCTTGATTTTTTTATAGAAGACGTAATTAAAATCGGTTTTCTGATTCTTTTAATTATTTCTTTGATGGGGGTGATAACCTCCTACTTTCCTGTAACAAGAGTTCGAAAGTTTTTAGAAAACAGAAGACTTTTTGGGCTTGATCATTTGCTGGCATCCCTACTTGGGGCATTTACCCCTTTTTGCAGCTGTTCATCAATTCCCCTTTTTATGGGTTTTTTAAAAGGAGGGATTCCCCTTGGGGTTACACTTAGTTTTTTAATAACCTCACCCCTTGTAAATGAAGTTGCTATTGTAATATTTTTGGGGCTGTTCGGGGTAAAGATTACTTTGATTTATGCTATATCAGGAATATTATTAGGGACGTTAACAGGAGCCCTTCTTGGAAAATTTAAACTGGAAAAATATCTTGAACCCTGGGTCAAAGAGCAACTGGCAAAAAAACTTGAAACAGAGAACATTAAAGATGGTCGCACATTTAAAGAGAGGATTCCTGAAATAAAAGATGAGGCAATCGACACATTTAAACGAATTATGCCCTATGTTGTCGGAGGTGTTGCAATCGGAGGGCTTATTCACGGTTTTATACCCGCAGGTTATTTTGAAGAGTATATGGGCAGGGATAATATTTTTGCAGTTCCCCTATCTGTTATTTTAGCTGTTCCAATGTATTCAAATGCTTCGGGGGTTATTCCTGTTATTCAAAGTCTTATTGCAAAGGGAATACCAGTCGGGACAGCTCTTGCATTTATGATGGCTGTTGTGGGGTTATCTTTTCCTGAAGCAATGCTTCTTAAAAAGGTTATGAATTTAAAACTTATAGCTATTTATTTTTCAACTACAGGAATGGCTATAATTGTTTCAGGTTATCTATTTAATCTGATTTTATAGGTTAATCTGATTTTATAGGTTAATCTGATTTTATAAGGAGAAAAAAATGAATGTAAAAGTATTTGGAACGGGGTGCACAAAATGTAAAACTCTCCACAAGATGGTTTTAGGATATGCGGCTCTTGATAACTCTATTGAGGTTGAGTATATTTCGGACATTAACGAAATGATGAACAGAGGTATAATGAGTATTCCCGTTTTGATGATTGATGAAGAGGTTAAATGTATCGGGAGAGTTCCCAAAGACAGGGAGCTTAAAGAGTTGATGTTTGGGAGCAAATAGTTAAATTTAAATTAAAGAGGTACTTGTGTTATTCAAAATAAAATCCCGGTTATTATTTACGTCAGCAATACTTATGATTTCGTCATTTTTTATCGCAGCTTGCGGTAATAGTAAAAATTTAAAAGCTGATACTGAAAATGAAAGAGCTTCTGATGCACCAAAAGACAGTGATAAAAGCAGTAATGTAATTATCGATAAAATTGGAGTTTATTATTTTCATGGAACTCACAGATGCGCCACCTGTAAGGGTATACAGAAAAATATTGAAGATGTAATTGAACAAAATTTTATGAAGGAATCTTTTGATGGAAGTCTGGATTTTAAATCGTTAAATATGGATTTAAAAGAGAACAAACATTACGTTAAAGAATTTAATCTCTCTTTTGGCTCAATGGTTGTGGCATCTTTATCAAATGGTAAAATAATCAGATGGAAAAATTGCAGCAAAGTGTGGGAGCTTAATCAGTCCCCCGAAAAATTAAAAGAATATGTAAAAACTGAAATTACAAATGTTTTAAAAAATATTGGGCAATAACAATGGATGCTGTCTATATTGCAATAACCAGTGCGTTGTGGCTTGGTATTTTAACATCCATAAGCCCGTGCCCGCTGGCTGCAAATATTGTTGCAGTATCATATTTAGGCAAAGATGTTAAGCGTCCATTAAATGTTCTGATACATGGACTGTTGTATACACTCGGGCGCACCATAAGTTATGTGAGTATAGCTTTTATTGCGGTTAAAGGTGTAGAATTTATTCCTCAGATATCTTTTTTTCTTCAAAGCAGAATGAATCAGATTCTGGGGCCGGTGTTAATAATTGCGGGGTTTATAATTATTGAAATAATACCTCTGCCGGTTTTGTCCGGAGGGGGAGTTTCAGGCAGATTAAAAGGTATTGCAAACAAACTGCCTGTTTTGGGACCGATTATTCTGGGTCTTTTTTTTGCCCTTACTTTTTGCCCGGTTTCCGCAGCGCTGTTTTTTGGAACACTCATACCCCTTGCAATAAAATATGAGTCAAGCCTTTTAATTCCTTTACTTTATGGAATGGGAACTGCACTGCCTGTGGTGATTTTTTCTGCAGTTATTGCCTTTTCAACTAACAAGGTAGCAAAAATATTTAACACCCTTAAAACCGTTGAACCATGGATGCGCAAAATAACAGGAGCTGTTTTTACACTTGCAGGACTCTACTATGTATTAATTTATATTTTTAATGTTGAAATTTAGATCACTTTCCGGTGGAGGGGATTAGAACATATCAAAGCCGAAGGCTATCATGGGAAGTACGGCAACAGCATTTGGGGCGAAAATAACATGCATATCAAGGGCTATTGAGAACTTGCTTCTGCGGTGAGGTCTTGTTTTTCCTATAGCCACACCAGCTCTGGCTGCAATACCAAAGTAAGGGCCTTTACTTGCTGAACCTGATCCAGATGTTTCTGATACAGATGCTTCGGCTATTCCCCCTGCCAGAATTTCAGGGCCAACAGCCACAAAGAGCATATTGATAAAGTCAAATTCCGCCATAGCAGCAAGACCTGCAACTGCAAGACCGCTTAAACTGGCTGATGTATCAGATGAGCTTGCTCCAGCACCAAGAGCAACCATTGGCTGGATGTAGGCACCAATAAGTTCGTTAATCTGAACACCGGCTCTTAAATCAAGACCGCCGGCTCCTCCTCTAATATCACCGAGAATTGGTCCGCCCATACCCGAAACACCAAATCTGAACCTGGGGAAAAACTTCTCTGTTTCAGCAGCCGGTTTTTGTTCATCTGCCGGGGCTGCATCTGCCGCTGGAGCTTCATCAGTTGCAGCAGTTTCATCAGTTACTGCAGATTCGTCAGCAGCAGCCTCATCATCAGCTGCATATGCAGTTGCTGACAAGGTAACAAGGGAGAGGCTGATAATTGCGGCTTTTAAAAATTTTGTCATAATAATATCCTTTTCAAGTGTGATTAAATCACGTTTTTAGTAAACCGTTGCTTATTAATTTCTGTTAAGCAGTAATTTTTTTTGCAACTCTTAATTCAAAGACTCTTAATCGGTAAATTTATTTACTGGTTGTTATTATTAATTAACTGGTTAATTTTTCAAGCAATATTTGTGTATTTTTATGATATTTGTGTAAATGAATTGTAAAACAGTACAAGTCCGAACTGTTTTCTATATTAGTGCCATCTCACAATGCAAGCTTTGTTAATAAAATCGGGCGGTAGTTTACCTGCCGCCGAAAAAGCCTGTTGTTATAATCGATTATTCGGTCGGGGATAAACCCTGATCCTTACATTTTTTTGTTTATATTATTTAAAAAAACAACTTGCGGGATGGGAACTATTTAGAAGAGTGTAAGAAATTTTTCAGTCCGTAAACGGGGAGAGTTCTCTTAAACGGTCTACAATTTTGGGGAGTGCTTCGATTATGGCATCTACATCTTCGTCAGTGTTGAATCTGCCAAGGGAGAATCGAAGGGATCCGTGGGCGTATGTAAATGGAATTCCCATTGCACGTAAAACGTGAGAAGGCTCTAATGAGCCTGATGTGCATGCGGAACCTGATGATGCGCAAATACCTTTTTGATCGAGCATTAACAGAAGGGCTTCACCCTCAACATTTTTGATACTGATATTTGTTGTTCCTGGCAGACGGTTTTTTCTGTTTCCGTTAATTCTGCATTTGGGAATAATTGATAAAATTTCAGTTTCAAGGCGATCTCTCAGCTTTTTAACTCTTGTCTGTTCCTCTGCAAGATTTTTTACACCAAGTTCAGCGGCAAGTCCCATCGCAACAATGCCGGGTACATTTTCGGTGCCCCCACGCCTGCCGCGTTCCTGATGGCCACCAACAATAAAAGGTCTGAAACGGGTTCCTCTTTTTATGTAAAGGGCGCCAACTCCTTTAATTGCGTGAATTTTATGTCCCGATACGCTTAGCAGGTCAATATTGCCGGTGCTTAAGTCTACTGGAACTTTCCCCATTGCCTGAACAGCGTCAGTATGAAACAGTGCGCCATGCTCGTGGGCAATTTTACCTGCCTCCTGAATTGGAAAAAGAACTCCGGTTTCGTTGTTGGCAGCCATAATTGTTACAAGGGCAACGTTATCGTCCATTGCTTCTTCAAGATCATTTAAATTAAGATTACCTTCATTATCAACTGCAAGATATCTGACATCATATCCCTCTCGTTCCAGGTTTTTACATAGATTAAGTACAGCAGGGTGTTCAACTCTTGTTGTAACAATTTTTTTACGGGTTTTGCGGGATAAAAGTGCTGATCTTATTGCTGTATTATCACCTTCTGTTCCTCCGCTTGTAAAAATTATTTCAGTGGCTGATGACGCTCGGAGGCTGTCTGCAACCTGTTGTCTGGCAATTTCAACATATTGTTCAACATCTCCGCCAAAAGTGTGCATGCTCGAAGGATTACCCCATTTGTTTGTTAAAAAATCAGTTACTAATTCTATAACAAGAGGGTCAACCTGAGTTGTTGCGTTGTTATCAGCGTATATAATTTTCATCAGTACTCCTCCACAACTTTCACAACAATTTTTTCATCTACAACTTCTCGGAGTTTGTCCTGAATCCATGCAGAGGTAAAATTGGCAGCCATACAACCTGCACACTGACCAATCATTCTTATTGCAACAGTCAGTCCGTCAATATCAATTAAATCAATACCACCTGAGTCTTTTTCAAGTTCCGGGCGGATTTCATTATCAATAATCTCCTGGATAAGAGTTATGCGCTGAAGATTGGTAAGGGGTTTTTTCTTTGAGATATCCTTTTCAGATTTCTTCTGGACCTCTTTTTTCTCTTCAAGCATTTCGTCTAAAATATCTTCAATCTGTCCGACACATGCGCCGCATGCACCTCCGGCTTTTGTATAATTTGTAATATCTTCAACGGTAGTCAGGGCATCCTCTTTAATAACTCTTCTAATTTTGCCCTCAGTAATTCCAAAACAGTTACAGATAACTCTGCCTTCGTCCTCATCCTCATGTTTAATTGTCTCACCTCTGTAGTTGCCAATGGCAGCTTCAAGAGCCTCACGACCCATAACAGAACAGTGCATTTTTTCAGGAGGAAGTCCGCCAAGTTTATCAGCAATATCCTGATTTGTAATTTTTAAAGCATCATCAAGGGTTTTACCTTTTATCATCTCTGTCAGCATAGACGATGAGGCAATTGCGCTTCCGCAGCCAAAGGTTTTAAATTTGGCTTCAACCACTGTATCAGTATCTTTATCAACTTTAATGGTAAGGCTTAAAGCATCTCCGCAGGCAATTGAACCAACATCACCTTTTCCGTCGGGATTTTCAATTTCACCAACATTTTTAGGTTCAAAAAAGTGTTTTTTAACAAGTTCAGTGTAATTCCATACCATTTCAAGACTCCTTAAATATTATTACCGGGCATCTTAACCGGAGTAATAGGTATAACCATTCCACTTAATTTCGCCACAAAAAAACCTATTTTATTATCATAAATACAAAATTAAATAATTGGGTCTTCAGAATAATCTGTGGGTAAATTGTCCATTATTTGTGTAAAAAGTAGAAGCGAGGTTGTGAGGAGTGAGCGCAAGATAA
>JAFGVO010000210.1 GCA_016937935.1 Deltaproteobacteria bacterium
AGAGGTGAAAAATATGCTGGCAGAAACAATGAGCACCTGGTTTAAAGAGGCCGAAGACAAGGGCATTGAAAAAGGAATTGAGCAAGGTATTGAGCAAGGTATTGAAAAGGGAATAGAAAAAGAAAAAATTAATGCTGCAATTACAATGAAAAAAGATGGTCTTTCTTCTGATACAATCTCAAAACACACCGGCCTTTCAATAGAGCAGATTAAAAAACTTTAATTGTTCTCGTTTGATTCCCATTGAACAGCAAGCTTAGGGATAAGTGAACCTGAACATATTTCAGCATGTTTCAGGACGTAGGCCTGTTTGTTGATCGTTTGTGTGTTGAGCTTCTTATTACGAATTTCCACCGAAACTGGTCATTGTTGTAACCCTGACAGCTGTTTACAATGAGCATACCCTGTATGTAGCTCATCAAAATGCTGTCATGTTTTGATGATTAAAATTCAATCGAATCAGTAATTATTTGTTGTTGGAAGTGAGGCGGTGCACTTTTCTTTTAGCGCGGTCCTGAATCAGGAGGGAGTTATCTTTTTTTGTGCCTGATTTTTGGGCTGGGTTTTGTTGATAATTTAATAATACCAAATCTGGATAGTCCAGGTTTTCTTCTTTGGATTTGAACTGGTATGTATGGCCGTTTAATTTTAATTGGTAATATGAATAGCCGGCGCAGTAAAAGCCTGCCACCATGTGGTTTCCGTGTCCCGTGCGGGATAGAGCCACTTTGTCGGTGCGTTTAAATTGAGGTGCGTCAATTATGTATGCTTCATTAGGTGTTGTCCTGCACTGGCGAAACACCCGGTCGGTACTGAAAACTGCTTTTTCTACGGCGTTTTGAGTTAACTCTTTTTTTACTTTAAAATTGTACTCTCCGCCTTTTACCACCCACTCATTTTTGGGATACCTGATTATCAGATCGCCTTTTACAGTGAAGGCACACGTGTACCCCCCGGCCCACCGTTTTAATGCCATGGCCTGGGCCCGCTGGACGTTGGTGTAGTCGGCTTCTTTGCCTCCCAGAGCCTGCCATTTTTTATCATCTGCCTTTAGTGGATGCTCCTCTATGGGGACTGGCTTCTGGTGCATATTGTCATAACGCAAAAGTACATCATCTTCGCCTAAGCCTTTATTTTGAAGTGCGTAGAACTGCTGACCATCGATTATCTCAAATGCTGCAATGTTTTCGGCAATCTGATGCTGTTTTTTAAACTCGTCCTGATACGCAACCAGTGTTTTTTGGTTTGTCAGGCCTAAAAAGAAACCGTCCCCTTTTTGCAGATGTGGAGGAATATCATCAACTGTTTCTACAGTTACACCAATTGATTTTAAATTGGGGAACCCGGCCCAGTCAGGATGGCTGTCCTCTTCGATTGGCATCCAGCCGCAACTTAAAACCGGTAAAGTTAACAACAGCAGATATTCAAGTGGAGTTTGTATTTTTTTTAGAGATTTCATAAAATTCAAGCTATTTCTTAATCTTGATGCTGTCAATTGTAATAGTTGTCAATAGCCTGACATTACAGTTGATTTTAGATTTTTTGCCCCTTCATGTTATTTTTGAAGGTGTTGACATTGTGTGAAAACGATATTCTATGTATGTGTATGGATATGCATAACAGGAGAGTAAAAATGAAAAATGTATTAGTTATCTCAGGCCATCCAAATCTTAAAGAGAGGTCTTTAACCAATAAGGTTATCGTAGATCAGCTGGAAGTTCAGGAGGGTGTGACGGTTCGGGATATTAAATCCCTTTATCCGGATTTTAAAATTGATGTAAAGGCAGAACAGGCTGCGCTTTTAAAAGCCGATACTATTGTTCTTCAGTTTCCATTTCATTGGTACAGTGTTCCGGGTATTTTAAAAGAGTGGATTGACAGGGTGCTGGAGTACGGGTTTGCCTACGGCTCAACAGGGGATAAGCTCAAGGGAAAAAACCTGCTGATTTCCACAACAATCGGTGGTCCGGAAGATGCCTATTCCAGTGAGGGATACAATAATTATAAAATTGATGACCTTTTAAAACCATTGATTCAAACAGCAAATTTATGTGGATTAAAACTTCATGAACCAATCGTTACCCATGGAATGATTTATATTCCAGGCGTGTATGGAGAGGCTGAAGATGTGAAACAAAAGGCAGAAGAACACGCTGAAAGACTTGTTGCTGCCCTTGGCAAACTGTAATTATTTTATTCCCATAAAGTTCGGGTTACAGAAAAAGGTAGAGTTGCCTTTGGAGGCAAATACTGGTAGATGTTTTTCTCACTATGTGCTCCCGTAAATTTTGAATCGGGAGATTTTTAAGTTTTTATAAAAGGGTCTAATCATGTCAGAACATCCAACTATTCTGGAGCAATTCAGGTCGTTTTGTTTTCGTAATAATGCTGCTGATTTTGAAGGGGCAGTTGACTATTTTGCTGTTTTTGGAGGCATGGGCTGGAATGTTGATCAGTCTAAACCTGTTGAGACTGTAATTGAAGAGAAGATTCTTGATAACTACAAATATATTCACGGTGAAATAACCGCTATTACAAAAAGCAATCCCGTTTATCACCGGCTTCTTGCTGCTCTTGCCACAGGAGACAGAAGAGAGCATTCAGCTTTTAGAAATACAAAAATAGAAAGAACAGACGGAGAAAATGCCATCGACTTTCTTGTTGAGTGTGAGATATTGAAAGTTGAAAAATCTCTGGCACCCCATGAATTTAAAGGGGATCACTTTGAAGACATAGCCGAAAAACTTCTGTTCATAAATCCATTTATGCGGTTTTGGTTCTCCTCAATATCTCCTTATTACAAAAACATTAAGGGGGGAGATTATTCTGAATTTAAAGAGCGGTGGAACAATACAAAACACGGGTTTTCAAATTTAATTATTGAAAGACTTTTAATGGAGGCTCTCAAGTTTAGATTTATTGATGACCCCCTGGAACAGATTGGTTCATATTGGAACAGCTCAGTTGAAATAGATCTTTTTGCCAAAACAAAATCCGGCAGACAAATAGCGGGAGTCTGCAAGTACTCAAAATCCAAAGCAGGTAAAAACGATCTTAAAAATCTTCAGGACAAGTGTACTAAAGCCGGATTGAATATTGATGAGTTTATAGTTTTTTCAAAAAACAAGTTTTCAAATGAACTTAAAAAACAGAGAAGCGAAAAAATAGAGCTCCTTTCAATGAGAAACCTCAAATTCATCATGGAAAACCTGTCACAGGCAGACCTTATTACAAGCACCTTTAAAAAGTACTGATACCTGACTGGTTGACTTATCTGTATCTGTGGATAATTTTTTCTTACCATGAAGCGTTCATGGTTTGTTAGATGGTGTACTCCATTCTAAGGTTATAACTTAAGGCATGTATGTCAGTTAATTTAAAAAGAAGAAAACTGTTGGGAATGTTGGCGGCGACCCCGTTTGCAGGACTGACAGCCTGCGGGCTGCCTAAACAGAAAGAGGATGAACAGATGACTTCAGATAAAGATAAGAAATTTGATAATAAAGAGGAGAGCAGGGGCCAGGTTTCAAGGCCCGTATTGAGTATTACAGACGGGCAGGCCACCTCAGACGGGGCGGGGGTAAAATTAAAACGTGTAATCGGCGGAGGCCGGGTTTCATACGTTGATCCTTTTTTGTTATTGGATGAGTTCCGATCGGACAATCCGGACGATTACATAGCGGGATTTCCGCCGCACCCTCACCGGGGAATGGAGACGGTAACCTACATGGTGGACGGCAGGGTTGAGCATCAGGACAGCCTTGGCAACAAAGGTGTTATAGGCCCGGGAGATGCCCAGTGGATGACAGCGGGCTCGGGAATTATTCATTCGGAAATGCCCGCAATGGAAAACGGAAGAATGTGGGGACTTCAGCTCTGGGTTAATCTTCCAAAAAAGGAAAAAATGACAACCCCGAGATATCAGGAATTAAGCGCCGGCAATACCCCGTCAGTAGAAAAAGATGGCGTAATCGTCCGTGTGCTGGCAGGTGAATACGAGGGCGTAAGCGGCCCAATCCGCGCCATTGGGGCAGCCTCCATGTATATTGATGTAACAGTTGAAAAAGGAAAAACCTTTTCACATAAAGTGTCAGATGAAACCCTGTTTGCATACATCCTGAGCGGCACAGGAAGCGCAGGCAAAGATAAGAAAAAAGTAACATCGTCCCAGCTGGCAGTATTTGGTAAAGGAGACTTTTTTGAACTGAGTGCCGGTAATGAACATGAACCCTTCCGTTTTATAGCAGTAGCAGGAACCCTCCTAAACGAACAAGTAGCAAGGGGAGGCCCCTTTGTAATGAACACACCAAAAGAGATCGAAGATGCATGGCGAGAGTACCGGCAAGGCACATTCATAAAAACAGACCCCTTAATAGAGCACCCCAAATAAAAAAATGTATTAAAACATCGTGACGGCGATTTATCCTCGGGTAGCAAAAATGGCACCAGCAAAAAGATCAAAATTTGCCCAAAAAAAAGGTGTTTTTCGCTGTACGATGTTTGATGGAAACTGCACACGTTTTTCCTGAAAGCAAGACAGGGTATGGCTAAGCGGTGCTTGTTTAAATATCATAAATGCAATAAATAGCACAGATGTCGCAAAAAAGTGCAAGCACTTGCACTTTTTCTACATCATATATTGTAAATTATTTAATAAAGATAAATTATATTAACCCTATACAAAAACAGTGTCCAGATATTAATGGGTAAAAAAATGATAAAACCCGGTACAAAAAATATTTTTCTCTTCAACAATGACAACTGCAGCACCCTGTTTTAAAATCCTCCCCCAACAACCATTCGTCCACCGGGAGAGGACAAAGGCGGGGGCTTTACATATGCGGAATTTACGAAGACAACCTTCTTAAAGAGGATGTTGTAAACAATCAGAAAAAAAGAGAGCTACTGGTACATGGGGCAGCTGATAGAGCAGCTCATAACAACATACAATAGCCTCAGGTGCAACCTGGGGTTTAATAACCCGCCAATAAAAAAAACTGAAGAGGTAAAAAAAAGATGAATACAGGGGGCTGACCCTGGACTCTTATCTATTATTTATTCTGGGAAGCGTCCAAATTTATTTATTTCTTCCAACGAATCATCCCAACTTGCTTTGTTTGAGATAAAAATATGTGCATCAGGTCATAAACAAGAACCCAGGTATTCCATTTGATAAGTCCCTTTTTAAAATTATGATTTTAGTTGAAATACTCGATAACCTACTGACTGCCAAATGTTTTATACGAGTAATAAAAAAACTCAAAAATTTACTCATTGAAGTTTTATTAATCCGGTTTTACAATTAAGTGACTCTGAAAAAAATTAACCCTCGGCAAGGAGACTCAGTGATGTTATGTTTTAATTATAGATTAATTTTTATTCTGCTATTTTCAACAATGGTTTTTCTGCCAATTACCTCCTGCTCAGATGATAATAGCTCGACTGATGGAAACTCTGATACTGATTCCGGCACTGACTCTTTTGGGGACACCGACACAGATACTGACACTGATACTGACACTGATACTGACACTGATACTGACACTGATACTGACACAGATTCAGATACTGACACTGACACTGACACAGACACAGACACTGACACAACTGTGATTGATACAGATACAGGTCCTGATACAGATCTCGTTGCTGATATTTGCGGACGGTGGAACGATGACAGGGCTGACATGGATGAAGGCACATGGAGTGGCGATGTCAGCTCCTGTGATCCCGGTGATATATCTCCTGGCGCAAGGGATAATGCCCTGAGACTTGTTAATCTTTATCGATATATGGCTGATTTACCTCCGGTTGTAACTGATGATACCCGTAATGCCAAAGCTCAGGAGTGCGCTCTTATGATGGATGCAAATAACAAACTTTCCCATGAACCACCAACAAGCTGGACATGTTACACCCCGGATGGTGCAGAGGCTGCAGGCAACAGTAACATCAGCAGTGCTCCGGGTGTTTTGTCTGTGGACAGTTATATGATTGACAATGGCAACGAGACAACACTTGGTCACAGAAGGTGGATACTTTCCAACAGTCTTGGTCCCGTGGGACTTGGTTCAACAACAGATTCATCCTGCATGTGGACAATTGGAGGAACAGGTGATGCGGGCAGGGAGTGGACGGCTTATCCATCACCGGGAGTTTTTCCCATTGAAGCAGTTACAACTCTCTGGTGGTCAGACCTCAATGAGACAGGATGGTCTTTGCAGAGTGATGATATAAATCTTGATAATGCTAAAGTCTCAGTTACTGCCAATGGTCAGAAAATACCGATGAAAGTCGCAGTCCTGCAGCCATGGTTCGGTGCTCATTATGCAATATCAATGATCCCGGACGGCTGGACAATGGAAACCGACACTCATTATGAGGTAGAAGTAACAGGCATATCTAAAACAATCTCCTACGACTTTTATACAGTCACCTGCAAATTGCCATAAAACAGTTGTTTTTCTGTCAGATAAAATAGATAATTTGCTATATGGCACAGCTAGAAAATATAATTGGTAATAAAACAGGTCTTCTCAATGTGATTGAGAGGGTAAACATCGTAGCTCCTAAAAATGTTCCCGTACTTCTCCATGGTGAGACAGGCAGTGGTAAAGAGGTGATTGCACAGCTTATTCATGACCGGTCAACCAGGGGCGGAAATGTTTTTAAACGAGTCAACTGCGGTGCAATTTCCAGAGAGCTGATTGACTCGGAATTGTTTGGTCACGAAAAAGGGGCTTTTACAGGCACATCAGGAATGCACAGGGGATGGTTTGAGCAGGCGGATAAAGGTACACTGTTTTTGGATGAAGTGGCTGAACTTTCAGGGGCAGCCCAGGTGCGTCTTTTGCGGGTACTTCAGGACGGAACATTTACACGGGTAGGGGGCGAAAAAGTGATAAGCACAAATGTCAGAGTTATTGCGGCCACCCATCAGAATCTTCCTTTAATGATTGAGAACAGAGAATTTAGAGAAGATCTCTACTATCGATTATCTGTTTTTCCAATTGTAATTCCTCCATTGCGGGATCGTAAAGAGGATATTGGTGAACTTGCGGTCTATTTTATTGGCAGGGCAGTTAATAAGTTTGGTGTAAAACCCATGACTATAACCCCTAAAGAGGTTGAAGAGTTGCAAAAATATTCGTGGCCCGGAAATATCCGTGAGTTTGCCTCTGTAATTAATCGTGCAGTATTGCTTGGAGAAGCAACGGGCAGGCTCCAGATATCAAAGGCCCTTGGTACATTTACGCCAATAATTTCTCCTCTGGTCAGCAATAAAAAAACAGAAAACTGTGAAAATTCTGAAGATGAAACTCTCCATGCTGTAATAAGTTGTCATA
>JAFGVO010000211.1 GCA_016937935.1 Deltaproteobacteria bacterium
AAAAAACTGCTGATCAGATAATTGAAAAAGTTGGCCGAGCGAGACTGTCTCTGGATAATGCCCCAACAGGATGAATCACTACAGTAGCATACACCGGCACCCATGTAACCACCCCCGATGTCTCCAATTCCAGCGCCTCGGTAAGCATCTCTATTAATGTTGACAATGACGACACAGGTGACAAATCCGTAACAGTGGAAAGTTCCGTGATTGACCCAGGAGGCAATGAAGTTGACCACGCCGCTTCTCCCCCAATGTCCATCAGCGCAGGCGACAGCAAGGAATTTGTTCAAAGCGCGACAGTTTCCAATCCCAAAATCTGGTCCGTTGACTCTCCTGACCTATATGCGGTGGTAACCACGGTGTCAGTTGACGGCGATGTGGTTGATACCTACACAACTCCATTTGGCATTCGCACATTTGCATTTGATGCCAACACCGGATTCTCGCTCAACGGCGAAAAAATGAAAATCAACGGCGTCTGCAATCACCATGATCTGGGCGCCCTGGGTGCTGCAACCAACTATCGAGCAACTGAGAAGCGTCTTGAAATGCTAAAAGAAATGGGGGGAAACGCCATTCGCACCTCTCACAACCCACCCGCGCCGGAGTTGCTTGACATTGCGGATCGACTCGGTTTACTTGTGATGGATGAAGCCTTCGACTGCTGGTACTACGGGAAAAAGACTTAAGATTACGGGCGTTTCTTTGGGGAGTGGGCAGACACTGACATTAGCGACATGGTCTCCCGTGACCGCAATCACCCCGGGGTTATCATCTGGAGTATTGGTAACGAAATTGCGCAGGCAGGCGACAAATCGACAGTACAGCAGTTGATGAACGCCATTCACACCAAGGACACAACCCGTCCGGTCGTTCAGGGCTACGCGGCGTGGGTGAATGAGAATGACATCACCGGACTTGAAGATCTAGTGGGCATAAACTACGCGCCTGATCGATACGATTCCGTTCATATCGCCCATCCCGACTACAAAATAATTGCCAGCGAATCATCGTCCGCATTTAGCAGCCGGGGGATTTACAACAACGACAACAATCAGGCAAATTCGTACGACACCTTCGCTGCCGGCTGGGGACATACTGCCGAGACCTCGTGGAAAAACGTAAACACCCGTCCCTGGGTTGCCGGAGAATTCATCTGGACCGGATTCGACTATATTGGTGAGCCGACTCCGTACGAATGGCCATCGAAGAGTTCGTACTTCGGTATCATTGACACGGCAAACTTCCCCAAAGACATCTACTACTTCTATCAGAGCAAGTGGAACGCCACCGGCCCCACAATGGTGCATGTGGTTCCCATGAACTGGACAAACTGGTACCCGGGACAGAATGTGAAGGTGCTTGTATATTCCAATGGGGACAGCGTAGAGCTTTTCTTGAACGGCAGCTCCCTGGGATCTAAAAACGTCGACCCGGCTGAAGCCAAACTGGAATGGTCGGTTCCATTCGCCTCGGGCACCCTGGAGGCCAGAGCTTCCAAGGGCGGCAGCGTGGTGGTCACCGATGCGGTGAAAACAGCGGGTGCTGCGGCTAGTATTAAACTGATATCCGATCGGGAAACCATAGCTGCAGATGGAAGAGATCTGGCTTTCATCGAGGTAGACATCAATGATGCAAATGGCGTTCTTGTTCCACAGGCCGGCAACCGTGTTGACTTTGCCATCGACGGTCCGGGAACTATTGCGGGAGTGGATAACGGCGATGCCACAAGCCATGAGTCCTACAAGGAGAATTCGCGATCCGCATTCAGCGGAAAGGCTTTGGTGATTGTTCAGTCCACTGGTGCCAAAGGTAAAATCACGGTAACTGCAACCTCCTTCGGACTCAGTGAAGACTCAGTCTCCGTCAACGCCCGGTAATTACGAATTCAGTTCAATTTTAATCATCGAAAACCACCCGTTTTTTTTATGAATCTCACACATACTTATAGATGATAATTTGAAAAATAAATACTTTGGAGGTTTAAAATGGTTTTACGCAGAATTTGGTTATTGATGATTATTATGTCTTTTGGAGGCTTTTTATCAATACAAGGTTGTACACAGGACGGCAATGGTAATGACCTTGATACTGACTTAAACTCAGATACCGATACTGACACCGATACTGACACTGACACTGATACCGACACCGATACCGATACTGACACCAATACTGACACCGATACTGACACCGATACTGACACCGATACTGACACCGATACCGACACTGACTCGGACAGTGATATCCATGGGGATTTTGTGTATGCCATCAATGCGGGGGATACTGCTGCAGCCACATATGACAGTATTGAATATCAGCCTGACCGGTTTTCTACAGGGGGCTCAACTCAGGTTATTACTGACGATATTACCGGCACTACGGAAGATGCCCTCTTTCAGTCTGAACGATATGGCACTTATCGTTACGAAATCCCTGTAACAAACGCCACCTACAGTGTTAAACTTCTTTTTGCGGAGCTTTACCATTCTGCTGCAGCTGAGCGATCCTTCAGTGTTGAAGTGGAAGGGGTAACGGTTTTCAGCAATCTGGATCTGTTTACCGAAGCGGGACAATTTACACCATACGAAGAAGATATTTTTAACATCAGTGTCAGCGACAAAAGTCTGACCATTACCCTTACAACCGAAACTGACAATGCCACAATTTGCGGATTTGCCATTTTTTCAAATGACGGCGGACAATTTGTAGAACCTCCGCAACCTGTCAGTGGAGATATTACTGTTGACACAAACACTACCTACCAGGAGATTGACGGTTTTGGAGCCGCGCTGCCAATGTGGGGTTCATCAACCTGGTCAGATTCGGATACCAAAAAACTGGTTGGCATGGGAGATGATGCCATTGGCCTTTCTATTGTTCGAACCATTATCAGCCCCAACAGCGCTGACTGGGGGGGTTATGCGGGTGCACTTCAGACTGCATTGCAAAACTCAGGGGAACTTAAAATTCTGGCTTCACCATGGTCGCCTCCCGCAGAATGGAAAGACAATAGCAGCCTCATAAACGGCGGAAAACTCCTTGTGGAACATTACGAGGACTACGCCAACCATCTTAATAATTTTGTAAAATTCATGGGGGGAAAAAATGTACCAATTTATGTAACGTCAATTCAGAACGAACCAAACTGGCATCCGGCTTACGAATCCTGTGACTGGAGCGGGGATGAATTCAGCACTTTTCTACAGGGTTACGGTGACATAATTAAAAACACCAAACTGACCATCGCCGAAACTATCGGCTTTCAGACCGACTGGACAAACCCTTCTTTAGACAATGCAAATGCTGTAAACAAAATTGATATAATTTCGGGCCACTTATACGGTCCATGGAACACAACTACTCACGCACCAAATCCAGCTCTGGCCCCATATACCAAGGCCGAGGAAAAAGGCAAGCATGTATGGATGACAGAGTGGAACCTCCACGAAGCTGATAACATCAACGGTGATGACCCTCCCGAAGGCAGCTCTAACCGCGGCATATGGGCGGACCCCACCAATATTCTGGTGTGGAACGAGACCCTGGACGATATAATGGCCGCAACCCATTACTCAATGGAAGCACGCTGGAGCGCTTTTATCTGGTGGTGGGCAAGACGATATTACTCGTTTATCGGAGAAAACAGAACAGACGGATTCGCTACACCGGCTGGTGAAATTTTAAAACGGGGCTGGGCTTTTTCACAATTCTCAAAGTATGTTCGTCCGGGGTATGTGCGGGTAAAAGCAAGCCAAAACAGTTCTGTTGGCAGCAATGTACTAATAACAGCATACCTTGGAAACGATAACAAAATTGTGCTTGTGTTAATAAATAAAGACAACTCAAACAAAGACAACATAAGTATCGGTCTTCCGGTTGCACCTGTATCGGCAAAATACACCTACACCTCCCAATACTCGGCACGAGCGGATCGCACAATTACCACAAGCGGTCAAAAAGCCACAATCAGCATTCCGGCAAGAAGCATCTCAACTGTTGTAATCAGTTACTGATTCAAAACTTTATCAATCCAGTTTGGCGGATTTATAATTATGGATAATAATCCCGATTGCGGTTATAATGTTCAAAGTAGATCTGGAACATCTATTTGTCTTAAAAAAAAGGAGCTATATGTTTAAAGAAATTTCAATTTATTTATTTATGTTTTCAGCACTTTTATTTTGGGGATGCTCAGGGGCTGGTTCATCCTCTTCTGAAGGGGGAACTGACAGTAATAACATATTTGACACTAACAGTGACAACTATAAGGACAGTGATAATAGTACGGGCACTGACACATTTATCGGGAGTGATGACCCGGATTCTGATTCAGATTCAAATACTGACAGTAATAATTATGTAATCGGTATGCCCGATACTGACCCTCCAATGGGGCTCAAGCCTGATGAGGTTCCTCTTTTTATTGTTATTGGAAGCGATGACAATGCCCATGCTGGACTTGATACCAATACGGGAATGGGGTTTCTGCTTAATCTTTATAATGACAGGGTTAATCCCGCCGGGAATGGAAACTCTGCCACTTTTGATGGAGAAGCAATTCATTTTAGCGCCTATGGAAACGGTGTATATATTCAGGAATCATCTGCAGACCCGGTGGCTCTTGTTAAAGAATCGTGGCGTACTGTTTTTGATAATGGCAACGAACTTGGCAATCACACTTACAGTCACGAACACGGTACACTTTTTTCTTATGATGACTGGTATAATGAAATCAAGGCCTGCACAGATGAAATTATCAAACCCTATACTCCCGGTTCCTTGAACCTGTCGTCAACAGGAATCGGCATTGATGCCTCTGAAATCGTGGGTTTCAGATCTCCGTATCTTGAATACAACGACAATCTTTTTGATGTACTGTCAGATCTTGATTTTAAATATGACTGCTCCATTGAAGAGGGTTACGAAAATGGTCAGGACGGAACAAACTTTTACTGGCCCTACAAACTTGACAACGGAAGCCCTGTTAACAGTTCAATATCTTCCCATGCGGGGTTATGGGAAATTCCGGTGTATCCATTTGTTGCTCCACCTGATGACAAGTGTCTTTCTTATGGGGTTCCTTCAGGGTTGAGAGAAAAACTTGCAGCCAACCCGGGCTATCTTGATAACGCCCTTGATAATATCTATCTAAATAAAGATGACGGAAGATTAAGAGGTCTTGATTACGATGTGTGGAATGATTACGACATGGAAAAAGAAGAGGCTCTGGCAGTTTTTAAACACACCCTTGATCAGAGACTTAAGGGTAACATGGCCCCAATGACAATGTGCATGCATGTGGCTCTCTATTCAGAACACTCCTGGGGAAATATTCAAAACACCTCCTATCAGGAACGAATTCAGGTTGTGACTGATTTTATAAATTACGCGTTAACAAAACCAAATGTAAGAATAGTATCTGCAAAACAGATGCTCACCTGGCTTGAATCCCCAACTCCACTTTAGATTAAATCTTTTTAAGGGTGTGCTCTTTGTGAAAATTAATTGCAAATTCTATTTTTTCATCAACATCTTTTCGGTAGCCGCTGTGAGTCACGAGGGTTCTGTCTCTTAAGCCTCCAAACCATGCGGTGTTTTCAAGCATTACGCCACCCATGCCCGCAATTAAAAGATCGTCATGCTTGCCTTCCACGAGTGTTCCAAAGCTGAGAGCCCAGCCTCTTACGGTATCGTTGACATTGTAGCCGCCGCCACCTGTTATGAGCATTGGGATATTAAGATTATTGAGGGTATCGGTTATGTCCGCATACACATTATTTGACAAATTAAGATGAGCAAGGGGATCACCAGCAAGGCCGTCCATCCCAAGTTCCACAACCAGGACATCAGGTTTGTCCATTTCAATTTTGGGCAGAACAATCTCCATAAAAGCTTTTTTAAACACATCATCATATGTGCCAACAGGCAGTGGAACATTTACTGTAAACCCGAGCCCTGCTCCGTCACCAATTTCAGGAAGATCACCGGTTCCCGGAAAAAGAGTCTTTCCATCTTCGTGAAAAGAGATGCATGTAACTTTATCCGTGTCATAAAAAGCATCCTGAACACCGTCAAAGTGGTGGGCATCAATATCAATTACCATTACCTTTTTATCAGCATCAATTAACTTTTTAACACCAAGAACGATATCATTTATATAGCAGAAACCTGCAGCTGCAGACGGTTTTGCATGATGAAACCCTCCTGAAGCATTAAAAACAATATCAGCCTTATTATCTATTAAAAGCTGTGCTCCTGTAACGGTGCCCCCGGCAGCCAGTACAGAATAATTAAACATGTCCTTGAATATGGGACAATCGGGAGTACCCAGCCCCATCTTTAAAGCCTTGTAATTATGCTCACCAAAGGATGACTGTTTTAAAACTTCAAGATATTCGGGCGTATGAAATTTTAACAGTTCACTCTCATCGAGCATTTCGGGCTCAACAATAGAGACATTTGAATAAGCAAGAATACCAAGAGAATCAATAGTAGAGAGGGTCATACCTGCACGTCTGCTTGAAAATGGACAATCATCCGGGTACCCGTTTTCATCCAGTTTGTCAGAATGAATAAAGACAATTTTCTTTTCAGGAGGATTCATTTTTTATCTCCAAATATTTAAAAATCAATTTTGTAACTGAAAACATTTCCATTTGGTTTACTCTTGATTTTTAAACCGCTATTTTCAATCACCTTCTGCATCGCCTTGTTTTCACGAAGCACCTCAGCTGTAAAACCGCTGATACCGTTTCTTAAAGCAATAAGTGCAAGATGTTTCATCAGTGTATTTCCAATGCCTTTATTCTGCCAGTCATCCTGAACAACAAATGCTATCTCAGCAAGGTTTGTACTCTGATCCAGATAGTATCTGCCGATGGCAATAATATCATCACCAAATGCCTCCGGGATTGTTACCACTATTGCCACGTCTGTTCTATGATTTATGTAAACAAAGTTCTGAATCTCTTTTTTCTCAATGTTCTTTATCTGGTGCATAAATCTGTAATACATTGTCTCTTTGGAAAGTTTATGAATAAGACCGGTAAGCTTGGGCTCGTCTGTTGGATGCATGGCTCTGATATTTAACAATGTACCGTCATCCATAATATGCACAGAGTTAAACTCTTTTGGCCCGACAACTATTTTACCCTCAATTGCCGCATGATCAGGACGAAGGTATCTTGATTCTACGGCATCTCTTGTAAGCTGTGCTCTGAATTTAGGATGGGCAATTGAAATTAAAGAGAGTGCGCGCTCCTGAACACTTTTTCCGTGAAGATATGCAACACCGTACTCTGTAACAATGTAATGAACATCCCCTCTGGTTGTTACAACCCCTGCCCCTTCATCAAGAATATTTTTGATTCGTGATATGGTTCCGTTTTGAGCTGTTGAAGGCATTGCGATAATACTCTTGCCCCTGTCACTTCTTGCGGCACCTCTGTTAAAATCAACCTGCCCGCCAATGCCTGAATAAAACTTTTTCCCAATAGAGTCCGCACACACCTGACCGGTCAAATCCACTTCCAGTGCCACATTTATTGCAACCTGCTTATGCTGACTGCCGATAACAAAGGGATCATTTACATATTTAGTGGGATGAAAAGAAAAATCATCATTGTTATCAATGTAGTCGTAAAGCTTTTTTGTTCCCATGCAAAATGAGGCAACTATTTTATTTTTCTCACTTGTTTTGCGGCTGCCGTTAACAGCACCTGATTCTATTAAATCAATCAGTGAATCTGTAAACATCTCTGTGTGAATACCAAGATTTTTTTTATTTTTCAAAAATGGCATAACAGATTGGGGGATACGGCCGATTCCAAACTCAATAGTTGAATCATCTTCAATAAGGGCTGCAACATATTCGCCAATCTGGCGGGACTCATCAGTCTCCTCATCCGGAATAACCTCAATTAACGGTTCATTACCCTCAACAAGAATATCAATATCGTAAACATCAATAAAAGAATTTCCCATTGTGCGGGGCATCTCTTTATTTACCTGGGCAATAACAATATTTGCATTTTCGATGGCGCTTTTGACAATGTCTACAGAAACACCGAGACTGCATCGTCCCTTCTCGTCTGGAGGTGTAACCTGAATCATGGCAACATCAATTGGAAGCTGACCGGAACTGAAAAGTCTTGGAATGTCCGATAAAAAGATGGGAGTGTAATCCCCAAGGCCTTCCTGGATAATCTCCCGCACATTGTTGGAAATAAAAAAACTGTTAACCCGGAAACTCTTGCTGAGCTTTGGATCCGCATACGGCGCATGCCCAAGAGTAAGCATATGAATAATCTCAGTGTCAACAAGTTCACTGGACCTGTTTACAAGGGAGTTAACAAGAAGTTCCGGCTGAGCGGCTCCTGTTCCTATAAAAACTCTCTGACCCGGTTTTATACTTTTGACAGCATCCTCTTTTGTCAAAATCATGTCAGCAAATTCATCTTTCCAGTTAAACATTATTTCACCTCCAGGCTTTTATCATCAGACAGTGTTATTCGTGCATCAGCAGCTGTTGAAGGCTCCCCGATTTCTCCAACCATAAAGGGGTTGATATCCATCTCTTCAATCATTGGAAACTCTGTTACAAGCTGACTTATTTTCTGTAATGCTATTGCAATGGCAGCAATATCAACCTCTTTACGACCACGGACACCTTTTAACAGCGAAAAGGACTTTGTACTTTTAAGCATCTGCATGGCTTCATCAAAAGTAATTGGAGCAATATTAAAAGTTACATCTTTCATAACCTCAACAAAAATACCGCCAAGGCCGAACATGAGCATTGGGCCAAACTGGGGATCTCTTGTCATACCAAGGATAACCTCAACACCGGGCTTGCTCATCTGTTCAATATAAACACCGTCAATCTTGGCATCCGGAACGCGCTCTTTAATTCGCATCATCATAAGGTCGTATGCATCTTCAACAGCCGCAGTGTGAGCAAGATTAAGTTTGACGCCTCCCATATCAGATTTATGAATAACATCGGGAGATGCAATTTTCATAGCTACCGGAAAACCGACTCTCTTTGCAGTAGCAACGGCATCTGCCCTTGAAGAGACAAGCTCACCATCAGGGATTTTAAATTCATAGGCCCCAAGCATTGCTTTTGCAGCGGCTTCACCCATTTGAAGTCTTCCGGTTTTAATATGCTTTGCAATGATTCTCTGAACCCTGTTTCGGTTTACCGGAAACCTTGTCAGTATGCGCTGTGGACGATTTTTCCAGCTTGTGTATTCCCACATTGCTCTAAGGGCGCCAACAGCTCTTTCGGGAGAGGGATAGTCAGGAATATTGTGATTGATAAGTTTTTCTCTGGCCTCTTTTACATCAAGGCCTCCCATAAACGAAACAAGAATCGGCTTTGTTCTGTTGTTGCACTTTGCAATCTCAATAGCTGTTTTATCAGGCTCAGTCATAGCCTGGGGTGTTAAAATAACAATAATTGCATCAATACCTTCATCATCCTGAGCAGCTTCAACCGCAGCAACATATCTGCTTGAATCAGCATCACCCAGCACATCAATAGGATTTGCAACACTGGCGGCTTTAGGCAGACGTTCCTTTAACGCACTTGCATGTCCAGAAGTCAGATGACTTACTGTCATCCCAGAAAGTTCAACTGCATCTGCTGCCATAATTCCAGGACCGCCCGCATTTGTAATAATGGCAACCTTGTCACCTTTAGGAAGAGGCTGCATTGCAAATGCCATTGCATAATCAAACATGGCTTCAAAGGTATCTGCTCTTACAACTCCCGCACGTTTAAATGCCGCACCGTAAGCAATATCAGCTCCTGCGAGACTTCCCGTATGACTTGATGCAGCTTTACCACCCGCATCAGTTACACCTGATTTAAAAATCACAACCGGCTTTTTAGAAGCAGCCGAAGAGGCAATAGAAATAAAATTTTCTCCCCCGCTTATACTTTCGAGATATCCCACAATAACTTTTGTGTGGTCATCATTTGCAAGATAATCTAAAAAGTGACTCTCGCCAAGATCTGCCTTGTTACCCATGCTTATCACTTTAGACAGTCCAAGTTTTTTTTGTGCTGCCCAGTCTAAAATTGCAGTACAGAGTGCACCTGACTGAGAGATTACCGAGATTCCTCCGGGGGTTGGCATATGTGAAGCAAAAGATGCATTCATATTATGATGGGCGTTAATTGCTCCAAGACAGTTGGGGCCTAAAAGCCTTACCCCTTTTGAAACACAGAGCTCTGCAATTTTCTCCTCCATTGCAAGCCCCTCTTTATCAACCTCTTTAAAGCCTGCAGTAATAATAATTATTGCCTGTGCACCGCAGCTTATTGACTCTTTTACAGCTTCAAAAACTGCCGGCGGCGGAACAACAACAATTGCAAGCTCAACTTTCTCTTTATAATCTGAAAGTGAAGGATAGCACTTCAAGCCGCAAATTTCCGTAGCTTTAGGATTTACAGGAATAATAGGACCATCAAATTTTCCATCAATTAAATTAAATAAAATTTCATAGCCAACTTTGTGGGGTGTTTGTGAGGCCCCTATTACCGCAATTGATTTGGGAGTCAGTAAAGAATCTGTCATAAAAATCTCCAGTATATACCCGTTAATGAGTTGTTAAAAAAACATTCATAAATTTTATAAGCTAAAACCGTGCCAATATATTATTTAGTCATTTTTAAGGGGAACAGTACCTTATACCACAAAAAACAGATATAACAGTGACAAACGTCACCAATAAATAGTGACAAAAGTTACAAGCAGTGACATCTGTCACATCCAATTTTCAGATTACACTTAAAAAATCAATTACCGTTATATTGTTCCAAACAAAAACCCGGACGGAGGCCAAAAATCAACCCGGACGGAGGCCAAACGGACTATTTTATTTCATCACAACTTTTTTAATATTCATAAACGGGAAATGCAATGCCCAGTGAAAATATAAGTTGATGCATTTTTTCTTTTGCTTCAGGCTCAGGTTCATCATCTGATGAATTATTGCTGTCATAGGTAGTTTTCATAATACGAAAGAGCCATGACGCTTCAACAAAAAAACTAAAACCACCATCTCCCAGATATATCTGGCCACCAAGAGATGCACCTGTTTCAAAGCCCCAACTAGACAAAGGTTTATTATAGTTAGTAAATTCTTTTATCGCCAAACCTGCTGGTACCGCTAAATAAACTTCCATTAAATCATCTTTTCCAAAGGGAATTCTTCCTCGTGGTCGCATCGATAAATCAATAAGCATTTCAAGTTCTTCGTCGTCGTTATGCTCTAACTCCAATTTCTTAAAAAGAAAGTTCATATGAAACAAATCAAATGTAAAATAATCATTAATAGGAATATTTCCCCCAAGGGAAAAACCATGAAATATTGGCATCTTTTTTATTAATAGTTCTGTTATTTCTGAGTCACCAGACTTGGACAACGAAGTTTTAGGGGCAAAAGTATATCCCATATAAATTCTTTTCAGGTAGGTTCTATCCCTTGCAAAAGACTCTTTACTGAAAAGAATTACACTCAAAAGTATAGAACTAAACAGCTTCAC
>JAFGVO010000212.1 GCA_016937935.1 Deltaproteobacteria bacterium
ATATTCACGATCAAAATTGAACCTTTTATCCACCTTAAACAAGATAACACACCGTAAACAGATACAAATATCCTCCGTCCCTGTTTGACTCCGTCCCTATTTGAGATTCTATGAACTTAAAGATGAATTATAACCTTGGTGCCAGGATTAAAGGGGGTCGCAATAACCCCATGATAAGATGGTGCAACCAAAGGTCCGGTCCAGAAAAAGAGCCTTCGTGCATCACCAGGAGATAAATTTATACATCCATGGGATCTTACTTTTCCAAATCTGTCATGCCAGAATGCTGCATGAAGAGCATAACCATCTTTAAAATATTGTGTCCATGGAACATCCTCAATAGAGTAAGCCTCATCGCCTCCCTCAGGATCATCCATAGTTATTGCCACATGTTTATTGTAAATTTTAAATTCACCAACCGGAGTCTCATGACCATGTTTACCAGTTGAAACCAGGGTTGCAAAGACTGGAACTTTTCCCTCATAGGCAACCAGAACCTGATTTGTCAAATCAACATCTATCCAGCGTTCATTTTCCTCAAGACCTTCAGGAGGCTCCCGTAAATTTACAGCTGCGGCTGCATTGCTGCTTATATATTTTCCATTTCCAATTTTAATGTAAGTCCGCCCTCTCCTTTTCATTGTTCCAAGATTTTTAAAATGGGAATATCGTTCAACTTTTTCTCCATTTTCAAGTGCTCCGTCCTCTTTTTTCTGCAATAATACTTTAGTTCCTCCATTTACGATAAATATAAGAGGCAGTTGAATATCATCACCAAGTAAAACGCCCTCAAATGTTGAAGGCTTTGCCGGGTATAAGTCTTCAGCCGGTATATATCTTCCACGTATGGTTTTTACGTATTTTTTCCCATCATTTTCAATACTTGAAGAAGTACTTACATAATATCCCTTAGCCATTTTAAGATGCACAAATGGAGGTAGTGCAAATGGATCTTCAAAATCAGATGAATCAGAATCAATTTTACTTTTTACTGCAGCCACTACAGCCTTTATATCAGGTGCATTATCATCAACCGGGGAATCTGTTTTATTATCAGAATCAAACTTTGTCTGACCTGTATCAATTTCGTTTTCATGCTCTGCAGAAAGAGCCTTATCAAGGGCTTTATTAAGAGCCGCATTATCGTACTTTGCCTCAGAACCAACCTGTATAGTATTTTTTTCTGTTACCAAAGCAGGGACGGAGGCTGAATCTCTTTGATTAATTCTATCAAAAACTTCATTTGTAATTTTAACTTCATCACTATCAGGAAGTTTCCAGTATTCAGGAACACTGTCTCTTTTAGAATACATATATTTATAAGGCATTGGACTATTCATATCTGCAGGTGGAGGAGATGGCTCAAAAGTAATCGGCTTTGAAGATACATTAAAACCTGTTCCGTCACACAAATGCCCTCCCCCATAAACCTCATGCCACCCCTTGGCACAACCTTTTTTAGAAACTCTGTTACTAACTCTGAAAGTTGATCCTCTTCTGGCATAGGCTAAAACAGTGGCATCTGAATCAGCCTCTTCTTTTATCTGGGAGTGAAAATGAAAAGCAACAGCATAAAGGGGATATTTTTCCTCCATATCGTTTATTGCATCCTGATCACTATCGGCAGTAATCTTTTCACCAGCATCTTTTATAGTATTAGCATCCTCAACTACCGTTTTTTTTTCAGCCTCAACAACTTTTTTAGGAGCTTTTGTTTCATTTTGCAAAAGCTGTGATTCATTAACAACTGTAGGATCAACTTTTTTATTTCCCGCATCAATTTTCGAAATTTTTTCGCTAGTTAAAACCTCGGTATCTTTATTTTCATCCCCATCAAAACACTGCCATACACCGAGTGCGCCAAAAGTAATTACAACTGCTGTCAATAAAGCACCGTGAAATTTATTTGAGCTTTTCACACTGCCACTTTTACTGTTTTTAGTGTTAACTCTCCTGTTAACACCACTTTTTCGCTTTATATTTAAGCCTTTTTCCGATTTTAAAACCATTTATTACTCCGGTTAGTCAATTGTCATTTCTACCTTTTAATTTTTAAGACGAACATGTCCAGAAAACGGCTAAATAAATTTAATAATTCCCGTTAAAACAGCATTTTGAAAAGAATTTAATATTGATAAATCAGGGAAATCTGGCCTGAACTCCGATACCGAAGTTAATATCAAACTTGAACTCGTTAACAAATGAAATATTTGGAGCAATTTGTGCATAAGCACCAAACCATCTTACAATATCAAACTGTGCTAAAATTGGCACATGAATTACAAAATCTGCACCTAAATCAACATCCCTCTTTGAAAAATCGAAAAGAGGAATAACTCCGATTCCAATTTTAAAAAGGCCATCAGACGGTTTATATGCTTTAATACCGGCACCAATAAATCTAGGCTGTGGTTTTCCAATTTCAGGCTGCTCCAATCCCTGTCTGTACATAAAAACAAGCTCAAGCCCCTTAATCACTCCAAATCCTGCCAGAAAATCAAAAAACATACTGCTTCTGCCCGTACAAAATGGCTCCCCTTCATTATTACTGTCATATCCGCATGCTTTATTGGGATCGTTTTTATCATAAGGAACAGTCATATACCAGCCCGTACCAAACAGAATGTTTACAACGCCCTGAAGCTTGTGATCTCTAATATACTTCTTTGAATTTTCATCTTTTGCAGATTCTTCCACAGGGCCATCCTGATGATTATTATCAACAGAATCTTTAGATACCTGGTTATCTGTTGCCTGGGCTGTTTCAGGGGACAAAGGAAGAGATTGATCACCTTGGTTATCCTGTGCAAACACTGTAGCGGATAATAAAAAAAGCACTAAAAAAATACAAATAGACACAATTTTAAATATTTTCATCCCTGTTAAACTCCTTATAAGTTCAATTTTTATAAAGAACCATACATTAGATTGCCAAAAAGATAAAATTCAGACTATAAAAAAGTGAATATGACAAATGCAAAAAAAAAATCAACACTCCCTTTTATTGCTAACACTCAAGGATGTTCAAGAAGAGATTTTTTAAAAACCGCTGGAATGCTGACTCTATTGAGTTTTTCCAAAAAACTTTATGCAATTGGAGACTCCTCAAAAATAGATTTTGCTCAAATAATATATCAGGGAGGCAACTGGCAGCCACGCCCCACAGCCCTTAGGCGCCTTGCATGGGAAACCCAAAAAAGAACATCCGTAGATACACTTTTAGAACCTTCCACAATAAAGCCTTCTGTTTCAAAACTCGCAACACATCCTTTAACATATCTATCAGGCGACCGTTCTTTTTTACCATTTGACATTGAGACAATCGGAGGATTTAAAAAATATCTCCTGACTGGCGGGACACTTATTATTGATCCTTCATTTACACCCGATGCGGACACTGAAGGATTTCAAAAAAGTGTTCAAAATTTCATGTCACAACTTTTTCCAGATAAAACTCCTCAAAAAATTATGCCTGACCATGTTATCTTCAATACTTTCTATAAATTAAACAGAGCAGAAGGTATGGTGAAAAGCACGCCCTGGCTTACTGGATATTTTATTGATAACAGAGCAGCAGTTATAATTACCAGCCACGACTTAAGCGGAGCATATGAAATGGACAATCTTGGGAACTGGATAAATGATGTAACCCCCGGAGGAACACGTCAAAGAGAAAATGCCTTTAGACTCGGAATAAATTTAATAATGTACGCACTTTGCGGAGATTACAAATCTGAAGAGTCCCACAAACATCTTTTACCTTCCTGACCGGAGCTGAAAATTGAACGATTTTTATTTAAGTTATGTTTACAAATTAAGTTCATCTTATGTAATTATCTTTTCAATTGCAGGGGCTCTTGCTCTATTGTGGACATTTATAAATTTTTCTAAAAACCTTACAAATAGTAAAAAAGCAGTAATTTTAATTTTAAGAGCAGTGATCTTTATTTTTGCCTTATTAATATTTATGCAGCCAACTCTTACTTTGTCACAAACAGAGCTTAAACGCCCTGATATTGCTATTTTAATTGATACATCGGGCTCAATGACTTCTGATAATTCAAATCGATCAAAGCAGTTGTCATCAATAATTAATAATAATTTCAAATTCTGCCAAAATAAAAATGATAAAAAGAACAGTGCAAAATGTGTTTTTTATACCTTTAACGAAAGCATCAAAAAAACAGTTTTAAAAGATATCACAAGAACAATAAAACTTAACCAGACATCAACGTCATTAAAGACCGACATAACAAAAGCTTTAAATGCTGTTTCAGCAGAATCAGATGGAAGATATTCATCAATAATTATTTTAAGTGACGGAGCTGATAACTTTTCAGATGACAATATTGAAAAACTTAATACTCAAATACCTGTTCATACAGTTTTAGTTGGAAATAATAAAGACAGTGATATTAAGATTTCAAAAATAAAAAGTGACTGGTTTGCATTTCTTCATAAACCCTTTCCAGTTCACGTATATATTAAAAACAGAGGACGAAATGTTGAGAAAATAAATGTAAGTCTTCTCCATGATAACAAACTCATTTCATCAAAAAAAATAACCCTGAAAAGTGATACAGAAGATATAAAATTTAATGTTACTCCACAAAAAACAGGTATCCAGATATATACTGTTTCCCTCGATAACCTCACAAGTAAAAGCAGTATTAACAGCAACAGTAAATATTTTTCTGTCAAAGTCAGCCGTGATAAATACCGAATACTACATCTTTCAGGTTCACCGACATTTGATCAACGTTTTTTAAGGGACACAATTAAACAATGGCCCATGGCTGAGCTGGTGTCATTTTATCTATTAAGAAACAGACTCCAGTCAGCCAATGATAATACATCAGGACTATCTCTTATTCCATTTCCCAAAGATGAACTTTTTTTAAAACATTTAGATGAGTTTGATATAATTATAATGCAGGATTTTGATCCATACAGTGCCGGAGTTGATAAATATATTGATAAGATTTCAGAGTTTGTTTTAAATGGTGGAGGGCTGTTTATACTGGGTGGTGAAAAAAGTTTTAAATCCCGTTCAATTTATACATCCTCACTTAAGGAGCTGCTTCCTGTAAAGCTAAAATCCCCTTCAAAAACATTGACTCTTCCTGAAAATGAATCACTGTTTACACCAAGAGTATCACAACAGGCTAAAAATCACCCGCTCATTCAATTCAAATCAAAGTCTTTTCAGGATATAATTTTTAACATGCCTAAACTTGCTGGAATTATCTCAACAGGTGGATTAAACGATAATGCCGTAAAATTGCTTGAGCATCCTTACGTGAAAAGCAACAGCAAAAAAGCACCTCTCCTTGCTGTAACAGAACGAGAGGATGGAAGAATTATCGCACTCACAACCGACTCACTATGGAGGTGGCGTTTTGTAGGTCCTGTAAATGGAGGTGATGGAAATTTTTACACCGAATTCATTAAACGTTCTTTTAAGTGGCTTGTAAAAGATCCTGAACTGGAAAGATTAAAACTTCAGATTGAAACGGGTGATTATGATATTAAAAAGGTTATAACATTTAATATTTCAGTTAACATGCCTGACTTTACTCCGGCGGGAGGCCAAAAAGTAAAACTTGAAATCTTTAAAACAACACCTGTCTCGGATCAAAATGCAATAAATGAATCACAAAGTATATTTAAAAAGAGTTTTGCAACAGATTCGTCCGGGATTCACAATCAGGAATGGTACCCAAAAAAATCGGGAACTTATAAAGTAATAGTTTCTGTGAAAGAGCAACACCTGTTATTGGAAGAACAGTTCTTAATAAAGCCTGACTCATCCGAATATGATTATATGGATACCAACCCACAATATTTGAAAAAATTAAGTGACAAAACAAGAGGCCAGTTTTTTAATAATACTTTTAATTTTAAAAATATTAATAACGACCATAACAGATTTAAAAAAACAGTTTTAAAAAAATCATATCCTGTCTGGGCAAGTCCTATAACACTTTTAATCATGCTGATGCTGCTTTTTATCCAATGGTATCTTGGCAGAAAATCGGGCCTCCCATAATAATATCAATCATTTTAATAAGTTAAACTATTATAATTTTTAAATATTATCAGGCAATAATCTTGATTTAAATACCATTTAGTAATAAAATTTAATTCAGGGAACAGGGCTAAAAAAATATTCTCATTTTACCTTGAAGGTTTTTTATGCAAGACAGGACAAATAATACAGGAGTTACTCAGATTATTGGCAGCAAAGACAGCAAGGTCACTCCTCTGATGAGTTATTCTGCAATAACAACTCACAGTGAGATGGCATTAGCGTTTGTAGATCATATTTTAAACTACTGTCACAATCTGATTCCTGAAAAAAAAATGACTGCAGAAGATCTTATAACCATCTGTCATGCAGCTCTGCAACGAAAACGTGAGATAAATATTTTAGAGGGAAAATACCTTAGAGGTAGAATTGCTGAACAGCTCTCAAGAGCAAAACGATATGGGGAACCTTTCTCAATTATGTCTTTAAAGCTAAAGGCCGGCATTGATGATAACACCTATGATACTCTGCTTGACTCATTAAGGGAGCGTCTAAGAACCAGTGATATAATTTTCATGTTTAAAAATACTATTATGATTATGCTGCCTCATACAGATCAAAACTCTTTAAATTTACTTATA
>JAFGVO010000213.1 GCA_016937935.1 Deltaproteobacteria bacterium
AGGGGATATTCGGGAAAAAGTTGTGAGGTTACACCAAAGTGGAGCGAGCTTCATATAAGAGAAACCGGTACCGGGGAATCCCTGTTTTCTGTTGAATATAAAAATATAACTCTGTCATTTGGCGGAACAGATAATATGTATCTGGTTTTTACATGTAAAAACAACGATGAATCAGTAACTTTGATGACCAAAGAGTTTGAAGAGGCATCAATGCTTATAAATAAAATTGCAGGAGCAGCTTTTAAAGAGTCTCTTGATGATCTTTTTAAGAGTAGAAAAAAACGCTCTAAAGTCAAATGGACTGTTTTGGCAACAGTTCTCCTTATCTTTTTATTGTTGCTTATGGGTTTGAAAATGCTTGTTAAACCTGCTGCTTCAAAGGTTGTTGATGCTATACCTGTTAGTGTTGAGACTGAAATTGGAAAAAATGGCGGACTCCAGGTATTAAATAATAACATGATCTGCTCTGATGCTGAACTTGTCAGTGCTGTTTCAAATATCGGGTCGCGGCTTGTGGGTGTAATGGACACAACTCCGTATAAATGGCAGCTTAAAATACTTGATGTAGATGATATAAATGCATTTGCACTGCCTGGCGGATATGTGTTTGTCAACAGAGGACTTATTGAAGCCTCTGACTCGCCTGAGGAGGTTGCAGCGGTTCTTGCCCATGAATTTACACATGTGATTAAAAGGCACGGACTTAAAAATGTGGTTGTAAATGTGGGATTAAAAGTTCTCGTTCATTTAATAATGGGAGGCGGGGAATATACCGAGCAGCTTATTGCTGATAATATATCAATGTTTGCCTCAATGAGTTTCAGCAGAGAGCAGGAGACAGAGGCTGATATTGGAGGTGTAAAACTTCTTGAAAAAGCTAATATCGATCCCGTCAATCTGGAGCTTTTTATGAAAAAATTAAAAGCAAAGGAGTCATCAGCTTCTAAAATGCTCACTTTTATTTCAACTCATCCCGCTTCCGGCGACAGAATGGATGAAATTGATAAACTCATAAAAAATACCCCAAAAGTTAAATACGAAAAGTTTGATTTAAACTGGGAAGATTTAAAAAAGAGATGCTCCCCCGAAAAAGTTTCTACTTTTGACTAAAAATTTACCAGCAGTGTCAGGTTTGACGGGCCTGAGAGGATGGTTAATTCTGTTTTTGGAGTTACTTTGTGAAGGGCCGGGATAAGTATTCCTGTGGATGCGCCAATAATACTTCCCGTTATTACATCTGTAAAAAAGTGTTTTCCTGCAAATACCCTTAAGAGTGCAACAGATGTTGCCCCACATAATGATGCTATCCATATTGGAATAACTGCTTTGCTTTTTTTATGTCTTTGCTGAAACATATATGACATTGATACCGCGGTTGCAAAGGCAATTGCCGAGTGACCTGAGTAAAAAGATGAAATGTCATCATCGGTATGCTTTAGTTTGTTGTCATTGGGATCATCCTGATACATATATGGTCTAGGTCTGCTGAATGCATGCTTTATAATCTGCATTGAAGCAGTTGTAACTGCAAGTGTCTCTGTTAAAAGTACAAAATCTTCCAATACCGCTTGCCATCTGCCACTGTCGCTAAAACTGTAAAGACTTATGCCAATTGCTCCAAGGGGAAGAACACCAACAATTATATCTGAAGCCAGTGCTGATTTAGTGCTGTAAAAATTTACGGTGGATCTGTCAAATTTATTAATGTCCCTTTTATTGTAGACACCACCGTCTCCATTTGGCAACTGGCTGCCAATTAACCCGGGAATCAGAGCCAGTGTTGAAGATGCAAGTATTACAGGAATATCAATTGATGTCTTGAGCTGAAAAGGTGAGGCATATGGGAGTGGATTATTGTCTCTGTTTTCATCCGCAAAACAGGTCGCAGACATGGCTGCAACTGATAAAAAGAGAAGTGATATAATTGAAAAAAAAGATTTCATTTTTCCATGTCATCACGCCACATATGAAGTTTAAGCTCTGCGGCTTTAACACGGGCATCTCTGTAATACTGGCTGTCTGGAAATCTGCGCATAAGAGCTTTTAGAACTGAGAGTGCTTCATCTTTCTGGTGGGCATCCTGATGACTTTTTGCAAGATACCACATAGCATCATCTGAGAGTTCTCTATCCAGATGATCTTCAATTACTTTTTGTAAAAGAGCAATAGCTTCTCTTGGTTTACCCTGTAGCCTGAGTGCGTCGGCCATTTGAATTTTGGCTGCCTTGGCATGTCCCGAATTGTCTTTGTAGCTTAATGACTGTTTGAATTCTTCAACAGCTTCAGGATATTTGGATGCGGCTTCAAATTCCATTGCTTTTAAGTAGTGTTCAATTGAGAGATCGTCTCTGAATCTTGAATCTATGTCAGTCAGAAGTTTATTCTCAAGATATGTAAGAGTTGCAGGATTAATGGATTCAATCTGTTCAATTGCTTTAATGCGTTCGCCGTTATTTATCAGATTATAGAGTTCTTCAAGATCCTTGTCGCTTTTTTTGGCAGTGCCGCCGCTCTCTTTTTTAAGCTGTTCCAGCTCCTGTTTATCTTTTTTTGCTTCAGCCTCAATAGTCGCAATATCTTTTTGAAGTGACTGATGCCTGATATTGTAGACAATCTGAGCCCCCGCAAATGCAAGAACCGCAATAATTATATAAACCACAAAGGAGTTTGCCGAGATATTACGCTCATAAGATGACTGACGTTTGGCAATTGATCTTACCTCGGCACTCAGGCTGTTTGTAAGATTGTTTGATTTTATGATCAGCGCTCTGGCTTCAATTATCTCTTTTTCAATTTTTTTCAGTGTATTTGAACCATCCATAAGTGTACAAATACCAGAACTTTCAATTTCATTCCAAGGGATAACTGCTTTTTTTCTATAAAATAAATAAAAATTGTATAAATTATAACTGTTTTATCTTTAAAAGGGGAGAGTATGACAACTTTATATTATTTTTCAGGAACCGGAAATTCACTGTGGTTTACTAAACTTCTGGCAGAACGATTAAATGCAAAGGTTGTTTCAATAGCTGCAAGTATGTCTTCAGATAAAGAGCTTGAGGCTGATGATGTGGCGGGGATAATTTTTCCAATATATATGTATCGGCCACCTCATATTGTTGTTGAGTTTTTAAAAAAACTTAAACAGCCCCAATATCTTTTCTTTGTTGCAAATTACGGCGGAGACATGGGGGATGGTGTAAACAATACTCAAAAGTATTTAAAAGATGCGGGGCTCCATGAAGATGCATATTTTAATGTAAAGCTTCCAGATAACTACCTGCCATTTGGCGAGCCTCCAGAAAAAGAGGAACAAGATAAGCAGTTTGAAGATGCAGAAGCAAAACTTGAACTTATTTGTGATAAAGTTTCTTTAAAACAGAGTTATAACGACGAAAACAGTTATTCATGGTTTAAAACAAAGGTCTATCCGGGTAAATGGTACGCACTTGGTTACTGGGCAATTACAAGATCCGCAGCCAATTTCAGAACAACCGATAAATGTGTTGGATGTAAAAGCTGTCAAAAGGTATGTCCCGTTGAAAATATAAAAATGGAAAACGGTCGCCCGGTCTGGGGTGAAAAGTGTGAACAGTGTCTTGCCTGCATAAACTGGTGTAAAAAAGAGGCAATTGAACTTGGAAAAAAGACCGAAGGATTAACCCGTTACCACAATCCATTCATAAAACGCAAAGAGATCATTGCCCAGAAAAAGTAGTTTTCATGGCAGGTTTTCCCCAAAAAGATGATGAACAGCATTTAGAGTCTACTCTCCGCGAGGACCTGAACCCTAATATTGTTTGTAATACACTACTATGTTAAAAATAATCTTTTGCATAAAAAACTGTGGAAAATTAGTATTATGTTAAATAGAAACAAAAATATGAGACTGCTCCTGTTATTTTTAATTTTATTGATGACATCCTGCGGATCCCATGCTCCGGCTCGTAAGTGTAGCGGTTATAATGATGG